>JBBPIG010000003.1:300000-381129 GCA_038040445.1 Acidobacteriota bacterium
GATTTCGGCTTGGGTGAAGTGGCGACTAGCCGCGAGCGCCGCATTGTTCGGCTTGTTCATCATCTCGAATGCGATTGGGTTCACGGTAAACGGGGTGCTCCAAACACGGTGGGGAAGCCTCTTTAACCTGACCATCATAATGAAGACGATCGAGGACAGCTTGTTCCGCGCTCCGAACTCGATGGACCTTCCGAGGTGGATGGTGCTTCCGACCGCGGCGGCCTGGATCGCGCTTGCCGTGTACTCTGCCGCGTGTCTGTTTCTTCTTACACGCAAGGTTCGGGCATACGAGGTGGTGCGGTGACGGATAAACCCGATGACCACTTGATCATCTTCGAAGACGTCTCCAAGTTCTACGGCGAGATACTCGGAGTGAATCGTGTGAGTCTGACGATCGAGCCGGGCATAACCAGCCTGGTTGGGCCGAACGGCTCAGGCAAGACGACGCTGATGAACTTGATGACAGGTTTGATAAGACCGACACGCGGCCGCGTGAGCGTGCTCGGGCTGAGAGCCGATCATCCCGAAGTCTTTTTCCGCAAGGTGGGCTATTGCTCGCAGTTCGATTCGTTTCCCCGCGCGTTGACCGGCTTTCAGTTCATCTACTCTTATCTGCGCGTTCACGGACGGCCGAAGCAGGAAGCTCAGGAAATTGCGTGGAAAGCGTTGCACCGGGTCGATCTGCTCGACGCCGCTCACTTGAAAATCGGAGCTTACAGCAAAGGCATGCGGCAACGGGTGAGGCTGGCGCAGGCTATCGCGCACGAGCCGGGGGTGATGATACTGGATGAGCCGCTAAACGGGCTGGATCCGATGGCTCGCGCGGAAACGATTCGTCTATTTCGACAACTGGCGGCAGAAGGGCTTCACCTGATTATCTCGAGTCACATCCTTCACGAAGTCGATATGATGAGCGACAGCGTGATCCTCCTGAACAACGGCTACGTCGTTGCTGAAGGCGAGATTCACGGCGTGCGCAGCGAGATGGAAGAGCACCCGATGCAGATACTGATTCGCTGCGATCGTCCTGGCATCCTGGCCGCGCGAGTGTTCGAGCAGGACTCGGTCGTCGAAGCAAAGATTCACAAGGACAGGCACGGTCTGTTCGTGAAGACTCGCGATGCGGACGCGTTCTATCTGCTGCTCAATAGCATCGTTGTAGAAGACGGCTTGACCGTCGAATCGGTCGCGCCCGTCGACGATGATATCAACGCGGTCTATCAGTACTTGATCGGAGGAGGTGAAGCAGCGTGAGCGCATCAACCGACGTTATTGCTGAAATGAAGCCGTCGCGCGAACGCCCCTGGTCGTTGTGGGCTGGACAAATCGCGGCGATATTGAGGCTCGAAGTACGCAAGAACTTCATGGGCAAGCGCGCGATCCTTATTTACCTGCTCGCGGCGGTGCCGATCCTGTTGATGGCGGCGTTGTCCGCGGAGATCAGTTGGCAACAGTCGCGCAACAACAACATCGGCGAGGTCAATATTATCTTCGCAAACCTTTACGAAGGTCTGATCCTCAGAACAATCGTCTTCTTCGGGTGCGCGTGGATTTTCATGAACCTGTTTCGCGGCGAAGTAGTCGATCGCAGCCTTCACTATTACTTTCTCTCGCCGTTACGCCGCGAAGTGCTCGTGTGCGGGAAATACCTCTCGGGTTTAGTTGCGGCGCTTGTGTTGTTCACGGTGATGACCGCGGGGTCACTGTTGTTTTTGTATGTCGGACTGGGCTCGGCCGGCTGGAACTACCTTGTGGATGGTCCGGGTAAGGGCCAGGCAATGGCGTATCTGGGAATAACCGCGCTTGGCTGCATCGGCTACGGCGCCGCCTTTCTGGTCATAGGGCTTTTCTTTCGCAACCCGATCATCCCCGCGCTTTTGATCTACGGATGGGAGTTCATCAACTTTCTGTTGCCGCCGGTGCTGAAGAAGATCAGTGTGATTCACTATCTGCATTCACTCTCACCTGTGCCTGTCCCCGAAGGCCCGTTCGCGATGGTAGCCGAGCCGACTCCGGCGTATCTCTCCATTCCAGGGTTGTTGATTGTGACCGTCGCCGTGCTCGCGCTGGCGAGCTTTCAGATTCGGCGGATGGAAATTAACTACGGCGGAGAGTGATAGACATACCGTGGCGTGGGTTCCTCCACCCGGTGAGAGGCTTCTGGCCGCATTCGGAATACCGGAGAAACCGCGAAATCTACCGAAACGGAAAATTGCGAACTTAGTTCTTGATTGCCAAGATCGAGCGTCATCAGTAAATCAGAATTACATCGAACGTAATCACATCCCCAATCAACTAATCAGTCTGTTTAGCGAGATTGAAAAGTCGGCCCGCAAACCAAACAGAACGTGTTTTAGGCAACTATTTTTCTCAGGGCTTTGTGGTTGCTGTATAGGGCTTCGCAAAACTTGTTAGGTTTGTATACCTTAGGCAGTTGCTTAAGCGTGCCCTTGATGTTCTCTCGCAGCGAGTTGATCTGGCTAGATGTGGCCGCATCTGTTTCCGAGTCTCGATAGAACTCCACCAAAGCCATTACCATGAGGTAGCAGAGCCGAACGTTCGATCCGTAACACCGGAGTTTTCCTTGGCCATTCTTGCTGGCGGCCTCTTGCATAAACAGCAATGCCGCCCGCCTGAAATCGATCAGCCCGAAGTCGGGTCGTTTGTCGGAATATGTCAAAGAGAATTTCTTGTCATTAGTCTCAGCCGCCCAGTCAGCAAGGTTGAGGGGACGACCGCGCAGGATGCTTAACATCAAAGCGCGATCCGTGTCTGCCATATCGGTTGTGGCGCCTGATCGGCTACGGTAGTACATAAGGGGGCCACTGAATCTTGCCACCGATGTAATAAGATATCGAGAAATTGACTGCGTATCTACTGGACTACAGTCCGGGAGATATATTTCGCGGCCAAGCTGACCGGCAAACAGCTTGAAGATCTCAACTATGCTCTTGTTCTTACCGTTCACTTGGAAGACTGCTTCTCCACGGTCCAGTTTGCCGGTGAGTTCTATTAGTTGACCGGGATCAATGTCGCCCGAAAGATGTATATAGAGATTTGAAGACCATCCGACGGCAGAAAGAAAAACAACTGGCCGCACGCTTCCGCGAAGAGCGGTGACGCCTGCGTCCAGCCTTACTTTGGTATTTCTTGGTTGACAGACGAACGGAAGCTGAAGCTTCCAGTAATCGGGTTTGCTCCCGGCTAACCAGATGTCTTTATAACGTTTCCAAAAGTGATTGTGAATTAGACTGCGCTTTGTCAGAGGGTGCACATTGAAGCTTGCCGTTTGCACCACTTTGCTTTTGTCGTATTGGTTTCGATACTCCGCTTCGTTATTGAGAAAGCTGAATGCAGGTTGAAGGCAGCCCGAACTGCGCAGGGGCTTGAGCACCGTGTGAACGTCAAAGATGTAAAAATTGACTTCGTGAAAGAGATACGCCATAGCGTTTTAGGCTTCTATGACTCTGGACGCTCTTGACTCGGCCGCCATTTGCGCGTTATTTTGGCGCCGTCGGGCGAAAAATCCCGTTTTGGGAACTACCGATCGGTGATGTCAAGCGCCCAGCTGCAAGGCTTGGCACCCTGACGCACCGACGGCTAGAGTAACCCGATCGGCGACGTCTAACTCCGGAGCCGCAAGGCTTGGGCCCTGACGCACCGAAACGGTTGGCCGACCGGCTCAAGGTTATCACGGCGTCTGCCATCGCGGCTTACTACCGTGATATGAATGAGCCGGTTGGCTAATATATTGGCAGTGCCAGCCGAAAGGCTGCCACTGCCTTAGCTTTTCAACTCTAGAAGACTGCCGAACTTTTTACCATCTTCAAGCGAAGACTCCAAAACCTCATCCTCGCGCCAATGCATACACTCGTCCTTGGGCGACTCTGTGCCACTCTCCAGTTTTCTAATAACGGTGCGCGCCTTGACGGCCATCTGTTTGCCGCTGGCGAGGCGTACCATCGCGAGCTGGTTGCCGCTTTTTTTATACTTCTGCACTTTGTCAATGACATCACGTGGCTGACCGACCAGGTCGATCTCGAACCACCCAAAAAGCCATCTAGTGCCGGCAGTCATCGCTGATAAGGAACCGATGTACTGCTCACCGCTCTTCATTCGCACAACGGTTCGAGGCAAGAAACCCGGGTTCAACTTCATCAATTGGCGATAGTCAGGGTTAAGCACCAGCAGTTTGTCCAATTTTGTCTGAGTATCATCGCCAAACTCTATTCGCTTCGCTTTTTCGCTCCGCTGCCGCAGAAAATGGTTAATTCCGCCCACAAACGATCCCAGCACCGCGCCGACGATGGCAAGTGCAAGCAGCTTGACAACGCTAATCCCCGTACTGACATCAATGTAGTTGACCCAACCTCCGCCTCGCACAATTCCAACCGAGACGAGAAGGTAGCTGACCAAGGTTGCGGAAACCATAAAGCCGATTGAAACCAGCACGCTGTAGATCAGCTTTTCACCCAGGGCGAGCCCGACGCTCCAGGGTACTTTCCAAACGCTGACAGCAAGCCAGAAGAACAAACCGGGCACGATGAATCCTGCAAGCCCTAAAGGAACGCCAGCGACGGAGTCGCTGCCGAACAGGCTTACATTCAGGGGCTTTTCGCTTACGACATATGACGCTCGCCCTACATTATTCGCTTCCCATTTGAACTCGAGCGTGAACAGAATGTTGTAATTCCCTACTTTGATTCTCGGCCCGGTCCTGACGCATAGTGTGCGATTGAGAGTGGAGTTTGGGGTGACTATCGTCCCGAAGGGTCGGCTCAATGGTGGCCCATCACACGAGTTGTCACGCCACTCCAGGAAGTCCGGCCCGGCAATGTGCAACTCAACTTCTGAGAATGCTTGTTGCGAGTCGTTGGAAAACCAAATCTCAACCTCCACTGAATCGTTCTCTCGGATAGATTGTCGCTCAAAAGAAACGAAAACGGATGTCTTCGGTGATTGACTCGCCTCCTGGCTGGCCGCTGTTTGGGCCGCCGCGCACACCGACAGCAGGAAAACCAAGGGCATGAGGAATACCGTCAACTTCATATAATCGGCCGCCAGATCTGCTTCAACTCAAGAGCAAAAGAATCGTTTGCTAAGCTACAGTTTGGATATAACTCTATTATACGCCGACAAGAAGTCAAGCTAGGCACGGCATTAGGCTAACTCACACGTTCGCCCGGGCCAAACGTCTTTGAGCCGAAAAAGTTCAGTGTGATCACTACGCGCCGCCTACTCCGCGACCTTACCGATGTTCCGTCTATCAAGATAACGGGCTTGCTCCGGCCCACGCTCTCAGCATGTTCTGCCACACCGTTCGGCACCCTTTGAGCAACTATGAACAACCGACTCGAACAGGCATTAAGGTCTTCTACGGTTAATTTTTCTCCTACGTAGTCGCGCTGTCGGTAGGTCTTCAGATGGTCATTCTTCCTATTCTGGGCGCGATAGACGACTACTCGCATCCCAAGTATCAGATGCTCGCACTCATTGCCTACATCGGGTCATTCGCGACAATTGGGGTTTTGTTTTTGCAAGGCAAGCGGCATTCTCGCCTGTATTCGTCGCAATTGTACAAGCGCCGAGCGCCCCGATTAGCTTCCGTTCACATGCTTGCGACGCAAAACAGGCGGGTGCTAGTATCGAGGCTCAAATCGAATGACTTTCGACCGCATGACCCGGTATTGCGGCGAGGTGAGCGGAGGACGTGAGCGACATGAGAGCAACGCGCAGAGCCAAGATAACCGCGCTGGGCCGCTTCGTGCCGCCGAAGGTTGTGACCAACCACGATCTCGCGAAGCGAGTCGATACGAATCACGACTGGGTCGTCGCGCGAACGGGAATCGTCGAACGGCATTGGGTGGAGCCAGGGACGCCTACCTCGGAGCTCGCGGCGCAGGCGGTCGGGGATCTCCTCAAGAATCGCGGAATCGAGGCCGCCGATATCGAGCTCATCATCGTCGCCACCGTCACTCCCGATATGTTCTTCCCGGCAACTGCCTGCGTCGTGCAGAATAAAGTGCGGGCCACCCGCGCTTGGGGGTTCGACGTTTCGGCCGCCTGCTCCGGCTTTCTGTATGCCTTGACCGTCGGCGCTCAATTTATCGAGTCGGGCGCGCACAACAAGATTGTGGTCGTCGGCGCGGACGTGATGTCGTCGATAACTAACCCCGATGACCGCTCAACGTGCGTGTTGTTCGGCGATGCCGCCGGGGCTGTGCTGCTCGAACCGAGCGCGGAAGAGGAATTCGGAATACTCGATTATCTGCACGAGGTGGATGGGTCGGGTGGCGAGTTTTTGTATATGCCTGCGGGCGGCAGCCTGCACCCTGCCTCGCATGAAACCGTTGATAAGAAGATGCACTACGTCCATCAGGAAGGGCAGCCGGTCTTTAAGTACGCTGTGCGCAAGATGGGTGAGATCAGCCGCGGAATACTGCAGCGCAATGGATACCAAAGCAACGACCTTGATCTGTTCATCGCGCATCAGGCCAATATGCGGATCATCAATGCGGCTGCCGACAAACTCGGTCTCGATGAAAACAAGGTGGTCAAGAACATTCAAAAGTTCGGCAACACTACCGCTGCTACGATCCCGCTTGCAATCGGGGACGCGATAGACGATGGAAGGTTGACTAGAGGTAAGCTCGTAGTGTTCGCCGCGGTGGGCGCGGGATATACAGTTGGCTCTGTCCTTACGCGGTGGGCTTACTGATGCGGTGGGCTGCGTAACAAGGATAGAGTCCAAGAGGAAAGAACACTGGTGCGGTCTTGAGATCATCAAAGCGGCGCCGGGCTCTTTGGGGGCCGTGCCAACGAACGTGATCACTTATCAATCAATAGGTGTGAGTTGATTGACCGCTCTGAGACGCAGGCGAGCCGGCGGCTTCCTGCATGATCTTGACGCCGACGCTCGCCCCGATGCGAGTTGCGCCTGCCTGTATCATCTCTTGCGCCTGCTTAAGGTCGCGAACTCCGCCCGATGCCTTCACACCCATTTGACCACCAACTGCGCGGCGCATCAACGCGACGTCGGCAGCCGTCGCTCCTCCCTTGCTGAACCCGGTCGAAGTCTTGACGAAATCGGCGCCCGCTTCTTTAGCGATCAAGCACGCGCTGACCTTTTCATCATCCGTCAGCAGCGCAGTTTCGATTATCACCTTGCAGATGTAGCCGGCCTCATGGGCAACCTCGACAATGCCCCTGATGTCTCGCGAGACAAGGTCGTTATCGCCGGACTTCAGCGCCCCAACGTTGATGACCATATCAAGCTCGCTTGCGCCGTCGAAAATCGCGCGTCTTGCTTCGTAGGATTTTGCGTCGGGCGTGTTCGCCCCCAGCGGAAATCCGATCACCGTGCAAACCTTCACGCCGCTGCCTCGCAAAGCGCAAGCTGCTTCGCGCACCCAGATTGGGTTGATGCAGACTGAGGCGAACCCGAAGCGCACACCTTCTTCGCAAATCCTTAATATCTCATCGCGAGTCGCATCCGGTTTAAGCAGAGTGTGGTCGATGTAACGAGCGACCTCGCGCGCAGCTTCGCTTTCCGCCCCGCTGAGGCCGAACCGCACGCCGCCGCCGGCGATCAGCGATTGCATGCGATCCGGACATTTCACAAAACACTCGTCGTGGTGCAAGTGGCAGTCGGTCGCAGACGAAATGCCACCGAGCCGCGACAGAATGACGTCCGTAACTTGCGAAACTAGCTCCTCAATGTTCGGCTCATCTTGCATAGCATTCCAGTTCCTCGCTACAAGTCCTGCGCGTAGCTTTCAGAGTAAGATATTCCCCCATCATCGCTGCCCTTCTATGTAAAAGCCGTATGGACCTCGTCAGCATGTGACGGTCTTGAGTGATTGGCGGCGCGAGCCTTCAGCGCTTCCAATAACTCGTAAGGCACCTCCAAATCGCCAAGACCCGTTATGAGACTAATATCAGGCTTGTACGTCCCGTGAAAATCGCTCCCGCCCGTCACCAACAACCCGTGGTGCGTCGCAATCCGGGCGTAGCTTACGCGTTCGATAACGCTGTGCCGGCTATAGATAGCTTCTATGCCGTCCAACCCCGAATCGGCCAGTTCCCGCACAAGCCCGTCCACCTGCTCGTAAGAGGAGAGCTTTAGCTGATAAGGATGCGCCAGGACTGCAAGGCCGCCGGCTTTGTGGATCAAGGCGATCGAGTCAGCCGGAGATAGCCGAGCCTTTTCGACATAGGCCGCGGCATCTTTCTTCAAAAACCTATCGAACGCCTCTTGAATGCTTGCAACATATCCTTTCTCGACCATCACTCGCGCGAAGTGCGGTCTGCCGACAACCTCGTTTCCGGCGACCTGAACAACCTCATCGTAGTTGATGTCAAATCCTAGGGACCGCAACCGGCTCGCGATCTGTGGATTCCTCGTCTCGCGCGCCTTCTTCAGCTCGTTGAGTTTCTCTGCTAGCCCCATCGACTCTTCGTCAATACAGTAGCCGAGTATATGCATCGTTCCTGGCGAATACTCTGCGCTGATCTCTATGCCCGCGACGAACTCGATTCCGAAGCGCGCTGCCGCTGCTCGTGCTTCACCGATAGCGGCGACCGTATCGTGATCCGTGATTGCGACCGCTCGCGCTCGCTTCGCGCTGGCCAACTCGATCAACTCTTCAGGAGTCGCGCTGCCGTCTGAGCTAGTCGTATGAGTATGCAAGTCGATAGTGCCTGCTGCCATCGTGCACGATATTATCTTCCGCCAACGAACTCAGTCAATCGATTCGAACCTGATCGCAACGGCCTCGAAAGTCGCAACCGGAGCCGCTTTCGTGCCAGTGTCGCGGAATAGGCTCCCAGAGCCAGTCTCAAGGCACCAGTCACACAACTGGCTCTGGGAGCCTATTGCATCCGCATCGCTATTTCCAACGTTGCATCGCTTCGCTCACTACAGGCCATTTAGATAAACAGACCGAGCACAAACAGCACAAACGAAGCGCAGTCGTGAAACTGGCTCTGGTAGCCGCTTTCAAGGATCAGATGATGTTTCGTCGTTTTGATGGCGTTCTCGGCAAAAAAAAACGTTGACAAGAATCCGCGAAGCAAATATATACAACAATATGTTGTATAACATTTACGTTAGTACACAAGAGTAGCAACGCTACAGTATCTTGTGTGCGAGGTAAAATTTAACGAAAGGAGAACCACAATATGGCAACTGCAAAGAAAGGCGGCGCGAAGAAGAGCACCAAGAAAGCCGCTCCAAAGAAAAAAGGCGCGAAGAAGAGATAACCTTCTACCGCCACGCAAAACGGGGGTTCTCTGTGTGAGAACGCGGGGATGGGTGACCATCCCCTTTTTCTTTCTGTCCCGTTGCTGTCACTTCACTTTGGTTCAACCGCATGAACTCACCCCGGCGACTGGTGTAGACTTATCCACGGTATGTATATCGAAAGAGACGAGCGCCCCTGGGGAATGTACGAGGTCCTCACGCAAGGCGAAGGCTATAAGGTGAAGCGCATTGAAGTCCACCCTGGTCACCGCCTCAGCCTGCAGATGCACCAGAGCCGTAGCGAGCATTGGGTGATCGTTAGAGGCGAAGCGCTAGTCACCGTAGGAGAACGAGAAATCCGGTTGCGCGAAAACGAGGACGCGCTCATTCCACCTCGCACCAAACACAGGGTCGCCAATCCTGGAACAAGCCCGTTGGTCTTTATTGAGGTTCAGTGCGGAGCTTACCTTGGCGAGGATGACATAACGCGATTCGAGGACGACTACAATAGGACTGCCAATCCTAATAAGCAGTAAGCCGTCGACCTTATCTTCTTTCTAGACCTGCACTTCGATCTTCACCGATGAGCTGGCGTCGTGGCCGCCGCCTTCGCGACTGTAGAGGTCGGGCTCGCCTTCCGGCCGAGTGTGCCATCGCTTGTGAACCCACAGCCAATGATCCGGATAACGCCGAGCGTAATTCTCGATCACCTTTGTGAAGCGGGCTGTGTTGATCATGACTTCTTCTTTGAAGTCGCCGGTCCGTACCAACGGAATCTCGGGCTCGAACCGAAGGCGGTGTTTCCTTCGCTGCTCGTCCCAGATCAAGAAGCCCGGAACAACTGGGGCGTCAGCGCGCAGAGCGAAGACCGCGAGTCCGGTGGTGGAACAAGCTGGTATCCCGAAAAAATCGCAGAAGATACCTTGATCCGGCAGCGTATTTACATCGATCAGCAATCCCACGTCCTGGCCACGCCGCAGAATCTCGAGCACGGGCTTGACCGCGCGGTTCTTATTTATCGTACGGTTCCCAGAGATTTCGCGGTAGTCGGTGATTATGCGATCCAATAGCGGATTGTCGAGCGGCCGAACCAGAAAGCTCAGCGGGTGGCCATAGACCCCCTGAGCAAACGCGCACAGTTCCCACGCCCCCACGTGGCCGGTAAGCATCAGCACACCTCGCCCGCGTTCAGAGGCTCGCTTGTAATTCTCGAACCCATCGTACTCGACGAGCTTTGCGATGTTCTGGCGAGTGATCTTCTTGAACTGCGAGAATTCTCCCAGCAGCCTTCCGAGATTCATGAAAACTTCCCTGATGATTACACGCCGCTCGCCGGGATTGAGTTCGGGCATGGCGAGCGCGAGGTTTCTGTAGCCTACGCGTCGCAGCCTGCCGTGCAGATGGTATGCGGCGGTTGCAATCAGTTTGCCGGCACCGATCGCAGCTTCGCGCGGCAAGACCGCTAGCAGCTTTAGCAGCAACCACGCCGGGACAAACTCGATCAGATTGCGGAACGCGCTTCTCTTTCTGGCAGGCACGCGGTCAAACTAGCACGGCACTTCGAGGGTGTCAATTTTGGGCGGGCGCCACGAGCCGGCGGACGATCTTTTCGATCATAGCGATTACGGGGATAGTCGGTAGGAGCGCGCCACAACTGCTACCTGAATTCGCCAATTCGATATCGACCTTTACTCTTGCGCCCCATGCCTACGCGGGGTATTCTTTCGCCAGCCTGCCCCTTTTCCTGATTATCCCTTAAGCCAATCACGCGGGAGCGACAGCTTATGAGAAGCCTTCGGCGTATCGCCGCGACGGCGACGAAATGCTTTCTTCCTCGACTCATCTTTGCGCTAGCGCTAACTCTGCTCTGGCTCACAACGACCGGCGCTCAACAGCCAGCTAACCGGCACAGGCCGCCGAGGCTCACAACAGATGACGTCATGCGCCCGCGGGTCGAGGAGCCGAGTACCGAATCGAAAGAAGCGGCGGTTAAGCCCGCAGATGCCGGCAAGGCTGGAGCCGCCGACGCGAAGGCGGGTCAACCGAAAGCAAGCGAATCCAAAGCTAATCCTGAGGAGTCTTCGTGGCGAGATAACGTCGGCAAAGCCCGGGACCGAGCGAAGGAGATGGAGCGATCTGCGGAAGAGGCCGAGCTTCGAATTACAAAGCTTCGAAACGACCTGGGTGTTTCAGGCCAAAGCGCGAGGTACCGAAACGAGACCGCCGCTGAGCTTGATCAAGCCGGTCAGCGACTCTCTGAACTTCGAGCTCAAGCTCGAGCCGCCGCCAATGATCTTGCGCAACTGATTGAATACGGCAAGCAAAAAGGATTCACCGACGCCGAAGATCCGAAGCCGACTGCTGAAGAGGGGAAACCAAACGAACTGTATTATCGCGGTCAATTCGACAAACTCACCGAGAGGCTTGAGAGCGCGCAACGCCGCATTCAGCTATACGACGACCGAGTCCGCGACCTCAATCAACAGCTATCGACAAACAGCAGCGGAAAAGATAAGAACGGGCGTAACACGGGGGGCGACAGCTTTTTTGCCAGTCAGCTCCAGAAAGACCGCGAAGAGGCACAGCAAAAATTGGATGAGGCTCGTGGGTCGTTTGCGAAAGCTCAAGCGGATCTCGATTCTCTCAAAGAAGAAGCCCGGCGAGCCGGCCTGCCGCCTGGCTTGTTCAGATAAGACAAGCGCAAATTTCGATGTCGGAGATACTACTCGTAGAAGACAAAGACAGCCTCAGGCAGATGTTGCGCCTGACGCTCCAGAATGCAGGCCACTCCGTCGATGAAGCCCGCGACGGCGCGGAGGCGCGCCGCATGCTCAACGAAAGCCGGTACAACCTCGTTCTCACGGATCTGAAAATGCCGCGCGCCGACGGGCTCGAAGTTTTGCGCGCCGCGAAGTCCGCGGATTCAGATACGGCAGTGATTATGCTGACCGCGTATGGGACAATCGATGAAGCAGTCCAGTCGATGAAGGAAGGCGCGTACGAGTTCCTTCAAAAACCCGTCGACAGCCGGCATCTGCTTTTGCTTGTGCAGCGCGCGCTTGAAGAAACCAGGCTTCGAGCTGAGAACGTCTTGCTGAAAGATGTCTACGCAAAGCGCTATGGGTTTCCCAAAATAATCGGCGACTCGGCTGCGATGCAGAAGGTCGGCCGCGAGATTCAACAGGTCGCATCAACTCCAACCACGGTCCTTCTGCTGGGCGAGTCTGGAACCGGCAAGGAGCTGTTCGCGCGAGCAGTACATCATCTGAGCCAGCGGCGCGACGCGCCCTTCATCGCCATCAATTGCGCAGCTATTCCGGACACGTTGATCGAGAATGAGCTGTTCGGTCACGAAAAGGGCGCCTATACCGGGGCAGACCAACGTCGAGTCGGCAAGTTCGAGCTCGCAGCCAGAGGAACTATTTTTCTTGACGAGATAAGCGAAGTTGCTCCAGCCGTGCAGTCGAAGCTTCTGCGGGTTCTTGAAGAACGGAAGATCAACCGGCTCGGCGGTTCGGCCGACATCGAGGTTGACGCGCGCGTCGTCGCGGCGACGAATCGCGACTTGAAGGGCGCCGTCGCGACCAAGCAGTTTCGCGAGGATCTCTATTTCCGCCTGGCAGTGTTCCCCGTTCACATACCGGCGCTGCGGGAACGGAGAACTGACATAGGCCAGCTCGCCGGGTTCTTCGCTGCGAAGTACGGCCGGGAGCTACGCCGCGCGCCGCTCAAGCTGACTGACGAATCTGTCCGCGTGCTCCAGGAATACGATTGGCCCGGCAACGTGCGCGAGCTTGAAAACTGCATCGAGCGCGCATGCATTTTGGCTCACGGCGTTGAGATCACACCCGCCGACCTGAACATCAGCCCACCTTCGGACTACTCGCAGCGGGAGCAAGCGGCTCTGCTCGACGGCTTTGATCTGCGCGGTTCGCTTTCTGAAGTGAGCGGGCGGGCGCAGCGCCTAGTCGAGCGGCGAAAGATAGACGCGACGCTCAAGGAGTGCGACTACAACAAGTCGCGCGCGGCCGAACGACTGAGTGTCAGCTACAAGACGCTTCTCACCCGCATCAAGGAACTCGAGCTCGAATAATCTACCTCTGTTCAATACAACCAGTATGAATGCGTCTGCAACTAAGCCGAGCTTTGAGTTGCGCTTCTCGTTCAGGTCTTGGAATAGCTTTCTCAAAGCGGATAGAATCAAGGCCGATGACCCAGCAGCCACCTCGCAAGCGTTCGAGCGTAGTTCGCTCAGCAGGAATCGTGAGTATGGCTGTGATGGCCAGCCGCGTGCTCGGGCTCGTACGCGAGATGGTGTTCGCATATCTCTTCGGCGCATCGAAGAGTTTTGCCAATGACGCTTTTGTCGTCGCGTTCCGGATTCCGAACCTGCTGCGTGATCTGTTTGCGGAAGGCGCGTTATCAAGCGCCTTCGTCAGCGTCTTCTCCGACTATCTCGTAAACAAGGATGAGAAGGAGGCGTTTCGACTCTCGAACCTCGTCACAACCGGGCTAATCGTCGTCCTTGGGACCTTAGTTGTGCTTGGCATCATCTTCGCCCCGCAAGTGGTCACGGCAATCGCCGGGGGACTCCAAAACGACAAGGAGAAATTCGACCTCACCGTCCGACTCACGCGGATAATGATGCCATTCATATTGCTCGTGGCGTTGGCCGCGCAAGCGATGGGCGTGCTGAACGCGCGGGATCGTTTCGGCATGCCGGCGTTAGCATCAACATTCTTTAATATCGGTTCAATCGCCGGCGGACTCGCCGCCGCCGCGCTGTTGACCGATCCGACTTTTTCCCACCCGATAAACGCGATCGTCGAGAAGCCCATTGAAGGCATTATCGGGATGGCTTACGGCGTGCTGATCGGAGGGTTCTTGCAATACGCGGTGCAGTGGCCCAGCTTGCTCAGCGCCGGGTTTCGGTATCGGCCGATGCTGAGCTTCAGCGATCCCGGCGTGAGGCGAATCTTCAAACTAATGGGTCCGGCGGTAGTGGGTGCGGCCGCAGTCCAGGTGAACGTTCTGGTAAATACGAACTTCGCTACGAGCATTCCAGGCGGAAGCGGTCCGGTATCGTGGCTGAACTATGCGTTTCGCCTGATGCAATTTCCCATCGGCGTGTTTGGCGTCGCGATCGCAACGGCTACCTTGCCTTCCATATCCAGAAGCGCAGCGCGCAAAGACCTGAATGAATTTCGCCATACTCTCGCCGGTTCAATTCGGTTGGCGTTCCTGTTGACGATACCGTCGGCGGTCGGGCTGATCGTTCTAGGGCGCCCGATCATCGCGCTGATCTACGAGCACCGTTCCTTTGGGCCAAACGACACAGAGCATACCGCCGCGGCGCTGGCCTTCTATGCGATCGGACTTGCCGGTTACTCAGCGGTGAGAATACTCGCTCCAGCCTTCTATGCTCTCGATGATGCACGAACGCCGATGATGATAAGCCTGCTTTCGATGGCGATCAACTTCGTCATGAACTGGATGCTGGTTGG
The DNA here is from genome assembly GCA_038040445.1 of Acidobacteriota bacterium. NCBI lineage: Bacteria > Pseudomonadati > Acidobacteriota > Blastocatellia > Candidatus Onstottus > Candidatus Onstottus frigus. The sequence goes on from JBBPIG010000003.1 coordinate 314,746, forward strand.
CGTGCTGGAGGAACGCGGACTCGCGCTGTCGACTTCCACCGTGGCGCTCATGAACTTCGCGCTGCTGTACGCAATCATGCGTCGTCGAGTTGATGGTATCGAAGGCCGAAGGACGGCCGTCACCGTTTGCAAGATCCTGGCTGCTTCCGCCGTTATGGGCGTTGTATGCTGGTTGATCAGCAGCGTCATCGCGAAGACTGCCGGGTTTGGTTTCGCGGCAAGAACAATGAATGTGTTCGCGTCGGTATCCGCGGGCGCGGGCGTCTTCTACCTCGTCGCAACCGCGCTTGGCGTACCGGAGTTGAAAGCTGCCACCGATGCCGTCGCCAGCCGCTTCGGCCGAAGGCTTCAGCGCTAAGCTGACAGGTTTCGGCTTCCCCGTAAATCGAGCAGGCAAGAACACTTTTGCTTGACCGCGGTTTGACCCCTCGCTATTCTCCAATCAAACGTTTGATTAATTAAGGTATGGCTCGACCAAAGACAGACGATCCGAAGGCGAGGGCGCAAATAGCGGCGGCGGCTGAGGAGCTGTTCGCCGAGCGCGGCTACGATGGCACTGCTGTTCGCGACATCACCAGGAAGGCCGGCGTCAACAGCGCGATGATTCATTACTATTTCGGCAGCAAGGCCGGATTGTACCAGGCGATACTGGAAGGCGCGGCTTCGAAAGTGCGAGCCTTGCTGGTCGAGACATCCGGCGGCTCTGATTCGACGAAAGCGCGGCTGGCGAGCTTCGTCGATGCGTATGCCGCATATATCCTGAGTCATCCAAATCTGGCTCGCATCCTTTATAGAGAAATGCTGACTGGCGGTAAGCACATAATGGAAATTGCCCGGAAGTATGCCGTGACCAACTACACGATTCTGAGAAATATGATCGCGGACGGCGTGCGAAGCGGGGAGTTGCGGGCAATTGACGCCGAACTCGCGCCAATTAGCCTGATGGGGATGGTAGTTATCTTTCAGTTCCTCCGGCCGATTATTTCGGTCGCGCTCGGCAAAACGCAGTACGATGAGCGATTCGTGGACAGAATTGCGGCTCATACCATCGATCTCTTTCTCAACGGCGCGGCGACCGGCGGAAGCCGCTTGAAGGAATCCGCGACCGCCGCGAAGAAGCCCACGCGAAGCACAAAGAGCCGCGCAAAGGTGCATGCATGAAGCCAGGGCGTTTTCGAAAGACAATCTTCTTCGGTGTAGTGTTCCTGATGCTTCTTGGGCTGGCGGCGGCGTGGAAGTATTTGAGCGGACGCGCGGCAGCCGGCAAACAGGTGCTCTCCGGCACGATCGAGTCGGACGAGATACACGTCGGCTCGAAGGTCGGTGGCCGCGTCGAAGTTGTGCTGGTCAAAGAAGGTCAAGAGGTCAAGCAAGGCGAGCCGATCATCCGATTTGAGCGCTACGATCTGGACGCTAAACACGCGGATGCAGTGGCGGCAGTCGCGCAGGCCGAAGCGAATCTTCAAAAGAACCTCAGGTGGTCCAGACCGGAGGAAATCGCGGCTGCCAAGGCTCAGGCAGAGGCCGCGTGGATGAACTATGAGCTTGCGCGCAACGGTCCTCGCAAGCAGGAAATCGATGCTGCGCGCGCCGATCTCGCGGCCGCCGAGTCCGACTATCAGGTGGCGAAGGTAACGGCCGCCAGAGTTGCCAAACTTGTGAGCAATGGAGTGCAATCGCAGCAAGAGCTCGACAACGCCAAGTCTGCTTACGAACGCTCGGCAGCGCAGCGCGAGGCTGCGCGTCAGAAGCTGGACTTGCTGCTGGCCGGGACGAGACCGGAGGAAATAGATCGGGCCGACCGTCTGTTCAAACAAGCAGCGGCAAATCTCGAATTGGTGCAGCGGGGCGCTCGCAAGGAGGACATTGATGCGGCGAAGGCTCAGGTGGCGCGCGCTCGCTCGGCGGTGCAGCAGATCGAAACGCAGCTTGCAGAACTGGAGGTCAAGGCTCCCGCAGATGCTTTCGTCGAAGTGCTTCAATTGAGACCGGGCGATTTGATTAGCCCAGGTTCTCCGGTGGCGACGCTCGTTGAAGTCAATCGGCTCTGGGTGCGCGTATACGTGCCCGAACCCGAGCTGGGTGAAATGCAATTGGGTAAAGAAGTGTCCGTGAGCGTCGACACCTTTCGCGGCGAAAGCTTCCTGGGACGTATCGAGGAGATAGCGAGCCGGGGGGAGTTCACCCCGCGTAACGTTCAGACACGGGACGAGCGAGCGCATCAAGTATTCGGCGTTCGCGTGCGGCTCGACAACAGCGCGCACAAGCTTCGAGCGGGGATGGCGGCAGACGTCACGATACCGAAATGAAATGGAATGACGACCGCAGACGGACGACCATCGACGGTCGCCCGTCGCCCGTCGTCCGTCGCCTGACTCTATCACGCATCACTGAACTATGTCGGCAGCAATCGAGATCAACGGACTGACTAAGAGATTCGGCGTAGTGACTGCCGTCGACGGCCTCAGCCTCTCCGTCGAAGGGGGCGAGATATTCGGCTTTCTAGGTCCCAACGGATCCGGCAAGTCGACGCTGATCAGGATGCTGTGCGGCTTGATATCTCCGACGGCTGGCAACGCTCGGGTTGCCGGCTTCGACATCCTCACTGAAACCGACGCCGTTCGCCAGACCATCGGCTATATGTCGCAGCAGTTCAGTCTCTATCAAGACCTGACCGTGTGGGAGAACGTGAACTTCTACGCGCACGTTTACGGCTTGACGGGCGAGAGGCTCAAGCGGCGGCGCGACGATGTCATAGAGCTGACCCACATTGGACCATTTCGCGATCGTCGCGCCGGCGCCCTATCGGGCGGATGGAAGCAAAGGTTAGCTCTGTCGTGCGCGCTCGTGCACGAGCCGAAGATCATCTTTCTTGATGAGCCAACGGCGGGCATCGACCCGGTTGCGAGACGCGAGCTGTGGGATTTGTTCTTTCAACTATCGGGGAAGGGCATAACGTTGTTCGTGACGACGCACTACATGGACGAAGCCGAACGCTGCACGCGCGTCGGCTACATCTTCAACTCGAAACTGATCACTTACGGCAGACCCGATGAGTTGAAGCAACTATCCGATGTGACACCGGCGGACGCGAAATGGGTTGAAGTGACTTGCCCCAACACGACTGTCGCGCTTGGTGAATTGAAGAGCGCGGCCTATGTGCGCGACGCGACGATCTTCGGCCAGTCGATTCATTTGCTCATGGACGCAAGCGAGCCGCTCGATCGAATTAGACAGACGCTCGCGCAGATAGGCATCACCGAGGCGGAGATCACTCCTGCGCACCCGTCGCTTGAAGATGTGTTTGTGACTCTGACGAAACGGTTCACGGAGAATGGGAGCGGGGTTCCGAGTTCGTAGTTCCGGGTTCCGGGTTGATTCGATGCTCCAGTCCAACTCGGAACTCTGAACCCGAAACGCGGAACTGAGTTTCTATGTTCAGAGGGTTCAGATCAATCTTCTACAAAGAAGTCATCCAGATCAGCCGCGATCCACTGACGCTGTTGTTGATGCTGGCCATGCCGATGATCCAGCTATTGGTCTTCGGGTACGCGATCAACACCGACGTTCGAGACATCAAAACGGCCGTTTACAACCTCGATCCCGGGCCTCAATCGCGCGACTTGCTCCAGGCATTTGAGAACACTGACTACTTCCAAATTGTGCGGTATGTCGGTTCCGATGAAGAACTGAACAACGCGATCGTCGCGGGCCGGGTCAAAGTCGGCATAAAGATTCCGCCGGACTACTCCGGCCGACTGCTCGCGAATCGACAAGCCACGGTGTTGGTGTTGATCGACGGCTCTGATTCGAGTATCGCTACCCAGAGCCTCCAGGTGGCATCGCAGGTTGGGCTCACCGAGTCGCTCGCCCGGCTGAGTAACGAGCTGCAAAGCTCTCAGAACCGCGCATCGCAGCTTCCGATCGAGGTGCGACCGAAGATGCTCTTCAACCCCGATTCGCGATCTGCGAACTTCATGGTGCCGGGTCTGATAGCGGTGATTCTTCAGATCATCACCACGCTGCTGACCGCCTTTTCGATCGTACGTGAACGCGAGCGCGGCACGCTCGAGCAGTTGCTGGTCACGCCGGTGCGGCCGTTCGGGCTGATGCTGGGCAAGCTCGTGCCTTATGGCCTGATCGGGATCGTGGAGACGTTCACAGTATTGACGGTGATGAGGCTGGTCTTCGATGTGCCCATCAAGGGTTCGCTTCCGCTGCTGATCTCGCTATCAATTCTGTTCCTGTTCACGGCGCTGGCGATTGGTCTTTTGATTTCCACGAAGGCCCAGAATCAAATGCAAGCCCTGCAGTTGGCCTGGCTCATAATGCTGCCGTCGGTGCTGCTGTCCGGGTTCATGTTTCCGCGCGACTCGATGCCGGTGGTGATGCAGATAATCGGCTATCTGGTGCCGGCGACCCATTTCATGGAAATAATCCGAGGGATAGTCTTGCGGGGTGCAACTCTTGTGGATCTTCTGCCCGAAGTCGTCACTCTGGTTGTGATGGGAATAGTGCTGCTGGTGCTGAGCGCTTTCAGATTCCGCAAGAAACTCGCGTGAGCCGTCGCACAGACTTTAGTCTGTTTCTGGTGGACTTGGTTTGCCTGTTAGCTGACAAAACAACAACACAGACTAAAGTCTGCGCTACAAAAAAGTGCGGGCGCCGCGGCCAACCTACAGCCTCGGCGCCCGGTGAGTAATGGAGGAGGATTCACCCCAAGCGACACGCTTGGACTAACAAGTAGGACTCCGACTATCAGGCGCATTAGAATTCATCGTAGTCCACATTGTTCACTCACACGTCTAATAACGCGGGCCGCCAGGTTCGGTTTCAAAAAAAGTGCCGGAGCGTGTTAGAAAAAACGTTAAAGTTTTTTAATTCTCATTTGGAGCGCCGCAAGGCTATGGCTTGAAGTTCAGGTGTGCATCGTCAGGTTCTTGACAATAGAACAAGCGGCGCCGCGAAGTCGACACAAAGGGTTTGAACCAGGCGATTCAAAAAAGTTCGGGGCGCTTCTGCAAGCGCCCCGAACGAAGGAGAAGGATTGTCTACTCTGTTCTGAACTCAGGTCCCGATCGGCGAAGAAAATCGTTTGCACATCCCTCTTAGCCGCGCCGGAATCTTTCGCTCATCCATTTGAACGCATCGGCTGCGATTTTGTTCCCGCTAGTTACATCGCTAGTTACATCGCTAGTTACAGGGCCGGCGACGGCGCCTACGAGTTTTTCCGCGCGCTGCGGCCGGTACCTTTTCCAGCCATTTGAGAGCTTCGTCGAATCGCTCGAATAGCCGTTCGTCTTCGCGAAACGAGCGGCCGTGATAGATAGTGCGGCCCGAGACCAGGCGCGCCGGATGCTTCACGTGCAGCATCTCGTGATACAGCACGTACTCGACTACGAAGCGTGGAATGGCCGCGTCATCGAGCGTGCTGCTAATGATGATCGCGCGATGCACGTTGTCATGGTGGCCAAGAACGCGCCGCGTTTGGCGCTGGCTCCAGGAGAGGGTGGGGCGTTCGAGCCGGCCGTCGAAGTACCGTGCATTCAGTTGTGTGAACATCTCGGCCAGGTCGTATGCCTTGCCAAGGGAAGAAGTCGTAATCTTATACCCGCGCCGGCGTCGAGCCGCCTGCGATGCATCCAGGATCGGAGGATGAAGAGCGTGCTCGCGATATATGCGCTCGTGCGCCTTTGACGTTTTTAGCCGATAGAGCTTTGCCACAAGTATGCAAGCCAGGGCAAAGAGGACCTCGCGCGGAGAGCCGACGAGTATGTCCGACACTCGAGCCAAAACCCGCCCCTGGCGCAGCCTGATGGTGGACGAGAGGCCCGCGTACGGATAGAAGCGAGCTTCAACCTTCGGCCTCGGCTCTTTCTTCAACAGTGCTCCGAGCGCTTGTTCGAACACCGATTCGAGGATGTCGTCTGAGGTGACCGGTGAGTAGAGATGTAGCTGTTCGTATTGGCTCATGACCGGCGACCGAAGACCGACGACGGATGACAGCTCGGGTGTCGGCCGCCGACGTCGGTCGCCGGTCCTCGGTCGCCGGTCGTTGTGCTACTTCTTCTTGGCGTTCGGATTGTCATCCGGCTCGATGTACTTTTCGCGGTAGTGCAGATCAAGCTGCTTGTTGTCAGGCGTGCCGTCGCCGTCTATGTCGACTTCAACCTTGAGCTTGCGATCTTTGCCCTCACGCCGCGTGTTTGTGGGTGAATACCCCAGGCTGTACTGGCTGCGAAGCATCGCTTCAATGCTTCGCATGATCGAGGGAATCTCGCTCTCGAAGGTCATCGGGAAGTATGCGCCGCCGCTCAGCTTCGCGAAGGTGTTGAGCCCGTTGTACGCCTGCAGGAACTCAAGTCTTGTTTCCGGCGGAAGTCTGTCTCCGTACTTCTTGAAGAAAAGGTTGCCGACCCCGACGATGAAGATCGGCACTCCCGCGCGGGCCACTATTTTCATCGCCTTGTCATAGGTGAGGCGGCTAAACGTATCGATCCCTAAGGTCACCAGAATGACCGCCGAGTGTCCTTCGATCTCCTGCAAGCCGGTGTATTGGCTCTCACCCGAGTCCTCCTCAAAAAGCTGCAGCGCTTTGCCGCCCAGCAATACGAAGGAAAGCGAGTCATAGATATTCGCTTCGCTGAAGTTCAAGGTGTCACGATAGGCGGTGATCACTGCCTGATATAACCGCCCGCTGTCTCCAGTGAAGTCCTGAATGACTTTCGGCCTCATGCTGTAGGTCACAACCGCAAGATGATCGTCCGGCTTGACGAAGCTGCGCACAAATGTCGCGGCGGATTGAAAGATCTCCTGCGCGAACGTCGGGTCGTAGTAGTTAGTCCATCTCCGGTTCCGAAAACTGTTCTCGAGCAGGAGCACCGCGGTCATCGGGCCTTCGCCGGAAGCGAAGTTTGTGGTCTCTTGTTTCACACCATCTTCATAAATCGTGAAGTTCTTCTTGGTCAGGTTCGAGTAAAGCCGTCCGCTCTTCTTGTCGACCACGGTGACGTCTACGTTGACGACCTGGGTAGAGAGCTTTATCGGCGGCTCCTGTTTGAAGTCCTTCGGTAAAGGTGGAACTGGCTCCTGAGGCTGCTCGGATCCCTTTTTCTCGTCGGTCTTCTTTTCTACCTTCTTCTTCTCCGGCTGGCGTCCGCTCTGCGCCGTCACACTCGATCGCGGGACAGCGGAGGTGGTCAACAAAACAGCTAGAAGAGCGGCGACTACCGCTGCTCTGATGAGCGCAAATGACTTCATAAATCCTCCGGCTCTGACTGAATCGGGCTGGAACTATCCGAGCACTCCTCAACGAATCTTAGCAGAGAGTCATAGACATTCAAACTGGGGTCGATGATGGTCGGTCGGCCGCTCACAGGGTTCAGGGTTTCTGGCTTCGGGTTTCTGGTTTCTGGTTCTTGACTACGACAGTGGACATCGGACGCCAGAAGCCGATACCAGTGACCAAGAACTAGAAACGAGAAACCACAAACCAGAAATCACAAACCAGAAACTATGCGCTATCCGGGCGGCAAACCACCCACGCGACGCTAGCTCATGGGATCGAATCCTGCTACTCTAATGCGCTGTTTTGCTACGAGCCGTACCCCAGTTGCGGTGGACTAACAGAGTTGAAACCTTAATAAGAAGGCTAGTGGAGGAGAGCATGGCTGAATTCAGTCCGGAGCTGCGGAAAGATACGATCAGCGGCCGGTGGGTAATCATTTCGTCGGCGCGCGCCCAGCGGCCCGAAGCTCCGGAGCCGCGACGAGAAGAAGAGACGCCGGAGGCGCGCGCGCGTTGTCCCTTTTGTTATGGGCGAGAGGACCAGACTCCCCCCGAGATATTCGCTATGCGAAAAAAGGACGAGATTCCAAACACTCCCGGATGGCTCACCCGCGTGGTGCCTAATAAGTTTCCCGCATTCGGGATCTTTCCTGAGATCAATCTGCGTCGAGTTGGCATGTTCCAGATCGCAACCGGTTACGGCGCGCATGAGGTCGCGATCGAATCGCCCGACCACGACACCTACCTTGAGCACCAGCCGCTTGACCAGATCGCCCGCATTGTCGACACCTGGTGGGAACGGCACGTCGATCTCGAACGTGACCGCAAGCTGAAATACGTGTTGTTATTCAAGAATCACGGCAAGGCTGCCGGCGCTTCGCTCACTCACCCGCATGCTCAGATAATCGCGACGACGGTCATCCCCGACGCGCTTAAGAGCAAGCTGCGCCATGCGAAGGACCATTTCGTCAACGGCGAGGGCTGCATTTGGTGCCGCCAGCTCGATCAGATGTTCTACTACGAGAACAAGATCTACAACCCGGACGGGACAGTGCTGGTAGCGGTTCATCAGCGCGATCGCGTCGTGGCGGAAAACGAGAAATTCGTCGCGTACATCCCGTTCGCTCCGCGCATGCCCTACGAGATTCACATACTTCCGAAGAACCATCAGTGCTCGTTCATTCAAACATCGTCCGAAGAGCGATTAGAGCTTGCGAAGATGTTGAAGCTGGTGTTGATGAAGGTCTACAAGATGCTGGGCAATCCGGCGTACAACTTCTACATTCATTCGGCGCCCAATCTAAACGTTATGCCTAGAACCGGCGACTACGGCACGATCCGCGAAGACTTTCACTGGCACATCGAGATACTGGTGCGAACTACCATATGGGCGGGATTCGAGCAAGGGAGCGGCATGTACATCAATCCGCTCAACCCGACCGACGCCGCGCGGTATCTGGCAGAGACTGAAGTTGATGCGTGAAGGGTGATGCGTGAAGCGTAATGCGTGATATGCAGAGCCCGCTTGGGATTCTAAGGCCGCAGTCACGCATCATGGATCACGGATCACGCATCACGCATCACGTATCACTCCTGAAGTATCTGCTCCTTTGAAACACTCGATCGTCGAAGTACCCGCGCAGCAACTCGATCTCATCGCCGCTCGCGCCCGGCAGAACGGTCACCACGTCGTAGCGGTAGGGCTCCTCGAAGACCTTCATCAACTGGCGATATCGCCTTGCGGCTTTGGCTATTTGGCGCTGCTTTCTCAGGTCGACCGCTCGTTCGGGCGCCGCCAGATCGTCCGACGTGCGCGTCTTCACTTCGACAAATGTCAGCGTCTTGCCATCGTAAGCGATGAGGTCAATCTCAGCGGTCAGCTTCTGCCCGCGAAGTCCTCTTCCAAGCGGCACTCGAAAGTTGGTGGCTACGATTTGATAACCCTCGTGCTCTCTTAGGTAGTCGAGCGCGATCCGTTCGCCGCGTGCGCCCAGTTCCAAATGGGCCGCGCGAGCCGGGCCGATTCGCCTTCGTAAGACCCCTTTGATCCCGTCAATCATAAAATCATAGTGAAGACACGCCGCCGTCGTTTGTCTGCATAGCGACGCGATGACCGCGACCAGCGCATCTTACTCAATACCCGCTGCTTGTAAAAGCTCCGAGCCGCAAGCTACAGTGAAGCTCTGCGATCAGACATGGAAAAGATAGAAACAACATCAGCGGCAGTCGCGCAATCGGAGCACGCCAAGGCTCCGACCGTCGTCATACTCGGCCGCCCAAATGTCGGTAAGTCCACCCTGTTCAACAAGCTCACCGGTAGACGGCGCGCCATCGTTGGAGACGAGTCGGGCATCACCCGCGACCGAATCTACGGCCGCGCCGAGTGGGGAGGACGCGAGTTCCACCTGGTCGACACCGGCGGAATAATACCCGATGACAAGGAACTGATTCCCGCAAACATTTTGAGTCAGGCTCGCACCGCGCTCGACGAAGCATCGCTGATCCTCTTTGTTGTGGACGCGCGCGCCGGGATCACCCCGCTCGACGAAGAGCTTGCGGAACTCGCGCGCGTGACCGGCATACCCGTCTTCGTCGCGGCCAACAAGGTGGACACCGCCAAGCTTGAAGCCGACTCGCTGGAGTTCGAACGCTGGGGACTGGACGCGGTGTTTCCGATCTCAGCCGAGCACGGCAGCGGAGTAGCCGAGATGCTCGATGCCGCGCTCGAAATTCTCGCAGCGCCCGAAGTCCACGAACAGCATCGCCGCGAAATCCGGCTCGCAATCGTCGGCCGTCCAAATGTCGGCAAGTCGTCTCTAGTGAATCGTCTGGTTGGCGAAGAGCGCGTGATCGTCTCTCCCATACCCGGCACAACACGCGACGCGGTCGATACCGAGCTCGAGTATCAAGACACTCACTTTCGTCTGATTGATACCGCAGGCATTCGCCGCAAAGGCAAGACTGAGCTTGTCGCCGAGAAGATTTCAGTGGTGATGGCGCGCCGAAGTCTCGAAGACGCCGATGTCGCGATCTTGATGATCGACGCCATCGAAGGCCCTACGGCGAACGACGCTACGATCGGCGGCTACGCTCACGAAGCGGGCGCGAGCATGATCATCGCCGTCAACAAGTGGGACGCCGTTGAGAAGACAGCCGATACCACCAAGGAGTATGCGCAGCGTATACGCGATATGATGAAGTTCGCGGAATACGCGCCGATTGTGTTCATCTCGGCAAAGAGCGGTCTGCGCGTGACGAAACTCCTCGAGCTTGCGCGGCACGCTCACCAGGAACGCAACAAGCGAGTCTCGACTTCAGAGCTGAACCGTTTCTTCGAGCGGAATCTCGAACAGCCTCGCGCGACCACACCTTCGAAGTATCCCTTGCGCGTCCTCTACATGACGCAAGCCGGGACCAGTCCGCCGACCTTTGTGGTTTTCACATCGTCCCGCAGCCCAAAAGCTAAGCTGCATTTCTCCTACGATCGCTACCTCATCAACCGGCTCCGCGAGGAGTTCGGTTTCTTCGCGACACCGATTCGAATCAAGCAACGCAGGAAGGCGAGCCAAGCATCGCAAAGTCGCTGAGCCGCACCGTTCCTGGACTACGAACCGACAAATTGATTTCTGTGATCGGAGGGAAACCGATGCGTTCCACCCTGTTTATTCTCGTTCTCAGTTTGCTCATTCCCCTTTGTGTCGCCGCGGACGACCAACCCGCTCGAATACGAGTCCCGGATCTCGACAAGACGCCGATTGCGGCGGGACCGCTGAAGATCAGGATCACCAAGCTCAAAGGAAGCTTCATGAAGGTGGGCAACGGCAGCATCGAAGTGGAGGTCGAGAACGGCTCGACGGGGTTCGAGAGTTTCTCGCCGCAACGACTATCGCTGATAAACAAGGACAACCTTCAGATCAACGTTGTGGGCGCGAGACGAAGCTCCTACAGAACTGTTCCCCCATACGATCCCCGGATGCCCAGCGGTCCGCTTGACAGAAGGATAGCGCCCGGCGCGCGCATCAAAGAGACTTATTCGCTGAGCGGGAAAGTGCACCTGCCGATGAGGTTGTACTACGACGAGAAGCTTTTGGCTGAGATTGTGGAGTGAGCCGAAAGTTTCCTCCCGGAGCGCGCGCGTTGAAAGTCGATGGAACAGAAAGGGACAAGAATTGAAAATTGAAAATTGAAAATTAGAAATTGAAAATTGCGGCACGGCTTTGGAGTCTCCGGCCAATTTGAAATTTTCAATTTCTTCTAATTTCAATTTTCAATTCTCTCTCGCTTCTTAGCGCGCTCTCTAACCTATGTCTTCGACGGCGCCTCGTTGCCTGCCTCAATCGCGGCCTTGCGGACATTCACTCTCGCCAGCAACGCCAATCCCACAATAAAGAAGACGATCAGCGACAGAATCGCTATCCGATAGCTGCCCGTGAACTGAAGCGCCAACCCAAACATCAGCGGCGCAAGCCAGCTCGTTCCCTTGTCGCTCACTTCATAGAGACTGAAGTACTCCGCCTCCTGACCCTTTGGAATCATCAGAGAATAGACCGAGCGGCTCAGCGCCTGACTCCCTCCCAACACGATCGCGATCACCGCGCCGAGAATAAAGAACTGCAGCCTGGTCTGTAACAGCCCATATGCGTAGATCAACACGCCCGTCCAAATCACCAGGCTGACCATGATCGCGCGCTTGTTGCCAATCGCCTTCGCCACCCAATTGAAAAGCAGCGCCCCAAAGAACGCGGCGAACTGCACCAACAAGATCACCTGCACAAGCGTGGATTGATCCAGTTTCAACTCCTCCGCGCCGAACACCGACGCAAGCGCGATCACCGCCTGAATGCCATCGTTGTAGAACAAGTACGCGATCAGAAACAGCAGAGTCTGCGGATAGCGCCGCGCCGTGCTGATCGTGTGACGTAGCTGCTTGAAACCCGCCGCGACGTAGTTCTGGCCCGCCGGAGGGGCTTTGACCGGCAGCCGGTTCTTTAGCGTCGAAAGCGGAATCAGGGTGAACACCGCCCACCACGCGCCCGATGACGCGAGGCTTATCCGCACCGCTTGGCCCGGAGTCAGCCCGAACGACTCTGCCTTCGAAAACAAGTAGAGGTTCAGCGCCAACAACACGCCGCCGCCGAGATAACCGATCGCCCAGCCGACCGACGATACGCGATCGCGATCTTCAGCGCTTGCGATGTCGGGCAAAAACGAATTGTAGAAAACCAGGGACGCGCCGTAGCTGAGGTTGGCAAGCACGAACAACCCCCCGCCAAGCAGGTAGTTGGCGCCTTGCAAAAAGTACAGCCCAACCGTCGCAAACGACCCGAGGTAGGCAAAGAGCGCGAGCATCTGCTTCTTGCGATGAGAGGAGTCGGCTATCGCGCCCAGTATCGGCAGGAATACCATCTGCAACCCTACCGACAGCGCAACCACGTAGGGAAAGAACGAGCCGTAGAAGACCTTGATTCCGAGCGGATAGACAAACGTGTTGCCTTCGCCCAGCGATTCAGCAGCGGCTTTGGCTATGCCCGTCAGATAAGGCCCCAGAAAGACGGTGATAACCGTCGTGTAAAACGCCGAGTTGGCCCAGTCGTAGAAGTACCACCCAATCTGTTCGCGGCGATTGTTCATGGCTCGCTGAGGTGCTGATGAAGCGTGATGAACGTGCAGGATACGGTACGCGGTCTACCTTATCAAGCATCGGCGGGTAGTGTCCTAATCTTGTGTTGATATTTGCATATGGCCTGGCGACGACCCGATTACGGCGACCGAATATTTGGACTGCGGCGGCCTTTGTGCGTTGCCGACGCTTTTGGTTATCGCCCCCCAAACGACAGAAAGCGGTGGCAACGCAAAGACGCCACCGCAGTCCAAATACGCGGTTGCTTGATCGTGTCCTAGTCGACCAACACTAGATTAGGACACTACCGCACGCTTTGCGCCGCCGGCGTAGCGGGCGAAAGCTTTCTAGTCCCGTTGTTGCGGAGCAATCGACGCTGCTAGGATTGCCGGGCACGAGTAACTTTCTCAAGAAGGATGCCTGGTCCATCTCAGCCGAAGGGCGCAACACGATTTCGATGGAAGCCTACAAGGACGATCTAGCTTTCATTCACGATGTTGGGTTCGGCGATTTCGCGAAGAACTCTGCGCCGGGACTGCTTGAGATCCTGCGTAAGAATGGAATCAAAACGGGGCTAGTCGTGGACCTGGGCTGCGGAAGCGGGCTCTGGGCACGGGAACTCTCGAAGGCGGGTTACGATGTTCTGGGAGTAGACATTTCGGCGGCGATGATCGCGATGGCCCGCAAGCGAGCACCGCGGGGCGAATTCCAGACAGCGTCTCTTCTGAAGGTCAAACTCCCGCAATGCGACGCGGTCACCTCGCTCGGGGAGTGTTTGAACTATCTGTTCGACAAGAGCAATCGCATGAGCGAACTTCGCCGGCTGTTTCGTCGCGTCTACACCGCTCTGAAGCCGGGCGGTCTCTTCTTATTCGACATTGCCGAGCCTGGACGGGGAAAGGGCCCGCGTCAGAAACATCGCGAAGGACGTGACTGGGCCGTTCTGGTAGAAGTTGACGAAGATGCAAGAACCAACCGGCTGACGCGCCGGATAACAACGTTCCGAAAAGTTGCCAGGCTCTACAGACGCGATGAAGAGATTCATCAACTGCAACTCTACAAACGAGCCGAGGTGGCGAACGAACTTCGTCGTGTGGGGTTTCGAGTACGCACTATCGACGGCTACGGAGCGCAACCGATGATCGAGGGCTGCACGGGGTTCGTAGCGCGGAAACCTTCATAAGTTCCAAAAGGGTCAAGTCGCTTCACTTGGCAACGGGGTATCCGCGAAAATCGGCCGAATCAGTGTCATCCGTGGTCTATCCGAACTCATAGACCACCGATCACACGGGTTTGACGAATTCGCACGGATTGTTTCGTACCCACTTGATCGGTAGCCAAACGGCTATTACTCACTAGTAAAGACCAATCACGCGCCATGTTTCGACCTCACTACGATGCCGCTGCCGGGGCCGTGCTGCTCGCCGTACTCGATCATCGTTCGGCCTTCGACAATCACGTGCTCGATTCCAACCGGAAACTGTTTTGAATCTTCAAAGGTCGCGCGGTCCATGACTCGCTGGGGATCGAACACCACGATATTCGCTTGCATGCCCTCGGCAATGAGGCCGTACCTTTCAAGCCGGAAGGTCTCCGCGGCGAGCCCGCTCATCTTGCGCACAGCCTCTTCGAGCGTCAACAGGTTCTGCTCGCGCACGTAGCGGCCGAGTATGCGCGGATACGTGCCGTAAGCGCGCGGGTGAGGCTTGCCGCCAAGCAACCCATCCGTGCAGACGTTCACATAAGGCTCGCACATGATTTTTTTCACGACTTCTTCTGACTGGCTGAAAGAGATCATGCCGATGCCCATGCGCTCTTGGGCGAGGAGATCGAACGCGAACTCGACGGCCGCGACTTCGTTTGCGGCGTCGCCGTCCGGCAGTGCTATCGCTGTCGCCTCCGCGAGGTTCTTGCCGACCCATTCCGGATGATGGCCCGAAGGAATGTCGGAGATGATGATTCCTTCCGGCCCTGACCACTTCCAAAAGTTGTCCCACTCCGAGCGCGAGCGGTCGAGCATCGCGTCGCGCATGCGTCCGCGCTCGTCAGCGCTTGCTAAACGCCCGAGCGTCGATTCGACTCCTCCCGCGTGAGCCCACGGCGGCAGTATCGCGCCCAGCATCGTCGAGCCTGCGATGTAAGGATACTGATCAGCCGTCAAGCGCATGCCTTCCGCGCGAGCGATCCGAACCATTTCCAGCACGCCGTCGATTACCGGCCAGTTTTCGCGGCCGGCAACTTTGAAATGCGATATGTGGACTCGCGCGCCCGAACGCTTGCCGACTTCGATCATCTCCGCGACCGCGTCTTCAAGATAATCGCTCTCGCTGCGCATGTGGGCGACAAAGACTCCATCGAATTCGGCAACCGCTTTGCACAGCTCGATCAACTCAGCGGTATCCGCGAAGCAACACGGTGGATAGATCAAGCCGGTCGACATGCCCATCGCGCCTTCACGCATGGACCGGCGAATAAGTTCTTGCATCGCGATGATCTCCGCGGGCGTTGCGCGGCGATCTTCCATACCCATCGAGTTCAAGCGAACCGCCCCGTGCGGGATCAAGTAACTGCAATCGAGTGCCGGACTGGCGCGCTCGACCGAGGTCAGGTACTCACCAACCGACTCCCAATCCCATTCGCGATCGAGCTTGCCCAGCAGCCCCGCGAGCGAGCGTTCCATCTGCGGGCGATCGGCTTTTCGAATCGGGGCAACGGAGATGCCGTCCTGACCGAAGACTTCGAGGGTGATGCCTTGTCGAACTTTCATCGGCAGCTCGGGCTCGGTGAGCACGCGAAGGTCCGAGTGGCTATGCGTGTCGATGAAGCCGGGGGCGATGACCAGCCCGTTGCAGTCGAGTTCTTCGGGGGCGCCTTCAAGAGAGCCCGGCGCATCGATGGCGAGAATCCAATCGCGCCGGATCGCTACATCGCCGATGATTCCAGGGAGGCCGGTCCCGTCGATGATTGTACCTCGCTTGAGAATGAGGTCTGGCGACTTGATCATCCGGCTGCCTCATTGCCTGCGCTGCTCTTCGAGCTGTTGACGGCAAGAAGCTCGAGCTGGTTCCCATCCGGATCGTCAAAGTAAAGCGAGGTCGAATTCATCCATTGATGAAAGACCGGACCCTCGACTTCAACGCCTCGCTCGCGCAGCATTGTCGCGGCGCGCTCAATATCGGCTTCATCGATCGTGAATGCGAAGTGCTGCAACGGCCATTCGCTTTTGTCTTCTTGAAGGACGACCATTCCGGCATCGCCGCCAGCTTTTAAGAACAGCCAGTTGCGTTTCTGATCACGAATGCCGACTTCCAGGTCCAGCACGTCGAGATAGAACGGCTCTGCCTTTGCGAGATCCTTCACTCTAATCGCGACTTCATAGACTCCACGGATCGGTAGCATACGCTTTCCTCCTTTCGAACTGCTTACGCGGCCAGGAGAGGCGACACTTCGCTCGGCTCAACGGGGCGAACGTTGAGTTTCGTGAGGACCTCATTTAGCACGTCCGCGCTGACCTGATCCGGAGCCGTAATCTCAATGCCGATCGGCTGGCCACCCTTTCCGTAGTCGATCAAGAGTCCGTTTCCAGCCTTTTCTGTGCGCTTACTCTTCTCCCCCGGCTCTCTCGGAAGATATAGGTAAGCGGCAACCGCCTTGCCCTTGCGAAACGTGATTTCTAAGTAACGATCTTTCATTTTGACCCCTTAGGGACAGGATAGGCCGTAACAACGACCAACAGCTTCAGCGGCTCATCAGGTTCAACGATGACTTCCCATTTCCGCCGTCTGTATCTTGTATCTATCACCCATCGTCCTTGGGCAACGTCCGAACGATAGCCAGTCGCTCTTTCAAGCATCGCACGCAAATCAATCTCGTTGAAATCGCGATCCAGCATCCTCTTTTCCAGATGGGCGGTAAGCTCTAGTTCCCATTCCCACCATTCGGGCCACTTAGGCATTCTGGTCGCCATCCAACTTGGTTTGATTGCCGCGCTCGAACTGCGCGCGAGGGTAGGTTAACACGGAAGCGGAGACTCCTTGCAAGCAGTTGGGGGTTTGCTATGATGCATCCGCCGCTTACGCGCACTTGTAGTTCTGGGAGCCAAACATGCCTGCCTCTTCAAGCCGTGTCGCCCTTTACCTTCAAGACAAACACCCGCTGCGCGAAGCCATCGATTACGTCCGTTATGCCGAATCGCGGGGCTTCGAAGCCGTGTGGCAAGCCGAATCGCGACTCGTGCGCGATGCTATCGTCCCGATGGCCGCATACGCCGCGACCACCGAACGAATCAAGATCGGATCGGGTGTAATCAACAACTGGACTCGCAACGCGGCGTTGATCGCTGCGACGTTTTCGACGCTCGACGATTTGGCGCCGGGCCGCGCGATGTGTGGACTCGGCGTGTGGTGGGAGCCGCTTGCGACCAAGGTCGGAGTAAATCGCCGCAAGCCGCTTCAAGCGATGCGTGAGACGGTCGAAGTCGTGCGCCGATTGCTGGCGATGGAGAAGGTCACCTTCAAAGGCGAGTTCGTTCAAGTCGAGGACATCGAGATTGACATCGTTCACGGCGAGCGCTCGCCGAAGAACGTTCCGATCTACATCGGGGCTACTGGAATGAAGATGATGGAGCTCGCGGGTGAGATAGCCGACGGAGTGTTGCTCAATTATCTCGTCTCGCCCGCCTACAACCGCGAAGCGATGGGCCATCTCCGTGCCGGAGCCGAACGCTCCGGTCGCAGCATTGAACAAGTCGATCGTCCCCAACTGATCGTCTGTTCGTTGGACAAAGATCGCTCGCGAGCTTTGGACAACGCCCGTGAGCTAGTCACACAGTACCTGGGCCAGCAACCGCACATCATGAAAGCTAGCGGGGTGAGTCAGGACCTGCTCGATGAGATCGGCCGCGTGTTGACCTGGCCGGCGGAAGAGCATCAGATCCGCGAAGCGATGAAGCTAGTCCCCGACGAAGTCGTTCAGCTCATCACGGCTTCGGGCACATCCGACGAATGCCGCGCGAAGGTGAAAGAGTACATCGAAGCGGGCTGCACTTGTCCGGTGCTATATCCGCTCGGGGACGACGTGCGCGCGATGATCGATGCCTTTAGCTGAGTTAAGTGATCGCTGAGGTCTAGCAGGGTGCTGAAAAAGCCAAACGGGGCCACACTAGGGAGGGCCGAGAATCCCACCAACGCAGTTGGTGGTTCGTTCATATCCGACCTGGCTCTGATCAGCCGGAAAATGAATCGGAGCGGAGAATTAGGCTGGGTATGAACGATCCACCAACTGCGTTGGTGGGATTCGGGACCCCGGCCCAGTGTCTCGTGTAGGCTGGGTATGAACGATCCACCAACTGCGTTGGTGGGATTGCATCTGAATACTCGTGTATCATCGGCTTTTTCAGCACCCTGCTAGGCGCGCTAAACGGGGCGTTGCACGCAGGTCGAGCGCGAGGATGCGTTGGAAGATGGAAAATCGCAAATGGAAAATGGAAAATCCCTTCAGCCTTCTGGAGTGAGAACAGTAACTGCCACGAGGTATGTCACCCCGTTACGCGAGGGTGGATCGCTTCCAGCGATAGTCGAAGCCGATGACGATGGAATGTATGTGCTCAAGTTCCGTGGCGCGGGTCAGGGACCCAAGGCTCTAATCGCGGAGCTAGTGGCGGGGGAGATAGGCCGTGCAGTAGGGTTGCCCGTGCCTGAGATTGTCTTCGTTGAACTCGACCCCGAACTCGCTCGCACCGAGCCGGACCCCGAGATCCAAGACCTGATCAGGGCGAGCGCCGGTCTAAACCTCGCCCTCGACTACCTGCCAGGTTCCGTAACGTTTGATCCGGTTGCCGAGAAGCTCGACGCCGAACTCGCCTCGATGGTCGTGTGGTTCGACGCTTACGTGACTAATGTTGACCGTACGCCGCGCAACGCGAACATGCTCATGTGGCACCGCCGGCTCTGGCTCATTGATCATGGTGCAGCCCTCTACTTCCACCACACCTGGACCAACTACTTGGAGCGCAGCCGCGACGCTTTCCCCTGGATCAAAGACCATGTCTTGCTGCCGTCTACATCTCCGCTCTCTCTTCGCGAGGTAGACTCGAAGATGACCGAGCGGACCACACCAGACATCATTTGCGGTATAGTAGAACTCATTCCCGACGCTTGGTTGGCCGCTGAGTCTCAGGTTAGCGACTCCCCGTTTGGCGGGTCCGCCGAACATCGGGATGCTTACATCGAGTATTTGCTGAGCCGGCTCGAGGCGCCGCATGTTTTCCTGGAGGAGGCGATCCGTGCGCGATCACTATCCGTATGATTACGCCGTATTCCGCGTAGTTCCGAGAGTCGAGCGTGAAGAGTTCGTGAACGTCGGAGTGATAGTCTCGTGCCCCGCCAGAAAGTTTCTCGAGGCCCGCGTTGAACTGGATGAGCAGCGGCTTATGGCCCTTGATTCATCGCTTGATATCGAATCAATCCGAGTTCATCTGGCGACCATCCCGGCTATCTGTGCCGGCGGAGAGCAGGCAGGTCCAATTGGTCTACTATCACAGAGGGAGCGCTTCCACTGGTTGGTGGCGACCCGAAGCACGACTATCCAGGTATCCGCAGTGCACACCGGTAGCTGCAAGAACCCAACCGAAGTGCTCGAGCACTTGCTCAACACGATGGTGCGCCCGCCTCGCTCAGCGACAGACCCCGCCTAGCGATTTAGCCATCCTGTCACGGCCTCGTCTTCCAGGTGCAGGGATGTCGGTGTTGATCAGGACAGCGAGGATCGCAACCTCTTTCGCTTCAACTGTGAAATAAACGGAGTAGGGGAAGCTGCTGAGCAGCGCGCGCCGAGCCCTCTCGTCGATAGCCGGAAACATTAAAGCGTTGTCTCCGATGCGTCTGATTGCGGTTCGAGCTTCGAGTTTGAAACGCATTCCCAGACCGGGCTCTTGGCTTTCATACTATGATGCAGCCTCTTTAATATCGGCCTGAGCGTCTGGTCGAATCGAGACGTGTCGTTTCATTGGTCACTCGACCGATTTTGAATCTCCCAGTGTGAGTTCCTCTTCAAATTCCTCCCAAGTCTTTCCCTCACTCGGGCTCGCATCATAGGCTGCCAATCGCTCCGCGAGTATCTGGCGATGCCAATCAGGCACCGGAACCTCTTCTGGTCGCGCTGCAATGTGGTCCCAGAGAGACTGGACGTAGTCGATTTGCTCTTCAACGGATAGCGCGTCAAATCCGGGCGGTGGGAGTGGCAATGTCTGAGACATCGGAATTTCCTCGAAGCCGAGCATACCACGGCTGCACGTCAGGGTACCGCGAGATCATCTAACTACTCGGTGTCTCCTCAGCGAGCGGCGGGATGTCGAAGTATTTCTCCAACATCATGTCAGCCGTTTGCAAAGCGCCTTCGACCCAGCCTTGAGCGTCCGAATAAGCTTCACCGCAAATGTAGAGCGGCGCGTCCGCAGGCTTGAGAATCTTCTCCTTCACGGTCTGGCTCTTCACGCCGATGTTCCATGAGTTCCAACCGCCCCCGAACGGATCGTCGCCCCAGTCCTTGAAGCTCGCATCGATCACGTCAGGGATAAACCCGAGCCCGTGGATCACCGCCAGTTGACGCTGGACCTCTCGCACCATTCGCCGAGGCGCACGATACTTGAGCCACCGAGCATTGGCGTTTTCTTCAGCGCTTCCCGCAAACCATTCCATATCGGTCGTGGCGCGAACGCCTGCGCGCCAGCCGACCCCGCGTTTCGTGCGGAAGCCGTCCCAGAAGCCGATGTTGACCCCGTCGTCATAACTCGCCATCAGCATCGCGCGGCCTCCCAGCGCCGGCTCGCCGTCAAACCTTGGCCAGTAGTAGGTCTGGCGCACCGGCAGATCGGTTGTCGTTCGTCCTTTCTCGACTCCCGCCGGCAGCCACCACGGATTCAGATAAGTCGTGAACAGTTTGAACAGTGGCCTCGGGGTGACGCTCTTGATCAGAGTCACGACACTCTCCTGTTGAAGCAGCGGGCTCGCAGGTGCGAGCAGCTCGAGTGCCCGTCGAGGCATCGCCAGGATCAACGCTTTTGCTCGAACCGGCTTTCGATTCTTAAACCGTATCTCGAACGTGCCGCCCTTATGCTCGAAGCCGGTCACGTGCGCGCCGCAATGAACTTTGCCGTGCCCTTTCTTGACTCGCGCCTCAAGGGTCAGCGGTACCTGCTGAAATCCTTTTTTGAATCCCAGGTATTCAGGGTCCACGCCAAAGTCCGACAAGAACCACGGTATCGCATCCGCCGCATTCCAATTCGACAACGTAGTCTCGTACCCCCCGGCGGCGAGCGCGAGTTGATAGGCTTCTCCGCTCATCACCCGCGAGAGCACTCCCCAGAACCCTTGCTTGTAAAGAGGCTGGCCGGCGAAGCTCGTGCTCTGAGCCATCTGTCTGCGCTGCTCATCGTTGAGACCGGGGTTGGTAATGCCCGGCACTATTTGTTCGATAGCGCTCACCGCGAGCTGGCCCGGTGTTTGACCTTGCTCCTGGAAGGTCAAACGGTATGGAACGGGAGAAGGGGTCTTGCCGAAATCCGACAGCCGCAAGTGGACTCCGCGCAGATACGAGATGTTGTCAGGCTGATCGACCGGAAACGGATAGGTTTCGATGTAGTCGTCGGGTTTGGCGTCTTTGTTCAAGACGTCGATCAATTTGGTGATGCGCGGTTGCACGGCAGGCAGAATGCGCATGCCTCCCAGTTCGGCCTTCATGAAAGGAATGTGCGGCGGCGTAACCGACAGCAGGCGGCCGCCGATCTCGTCGCCCGCCTCGAAGACTGCGACGTTCTTCTTGCCGCCTTCGGTCATCAGTCTCCAAGCCGAATACACGCCGGATACCCCGCCTCCGACAATTGCTACATCAAGGATCTCGTCAGCCATCGACTTTCACCTCCTGGTCTTGGGAAGGGAATGAGACTCCCATTCGTCAAACGCGGTGAATCTTACGCTGTGGGCTTTGGCATATCAAGCGGTGGGTGTAGAGGCCGGTCGGGTCCCCATCGGGAACGGAAAGGGTGAACGCTGCTTGGTGATCACCAGTCTTCTCTTCGCATCAGAACGTAGCGAAGCCTCAAGAAAAGAAGTTATTCACTACTGACCACAAAGCGGGCCGTACATTTCCGGCCGCCGGTCGCGATAGAACTGCCAGTGCGTTCGCACTTCTTTGATCTGGTCGAGGTCCAGGTCAGCCACGATCAACTCGTCTTTGTCCTCGCTGCCCTTAGCCAGTATTCGGCCGTCCGGGTTCGCGAAGTACGATGAACCGAAGAACTCGCCGATGTTCCAGGGCGCTTCCGTGCCCACTCGATTGATCGTCCCAACGAAGTAGCCGTTGGCTACCGCGTGCGCCCGCTGCTCCAGCTCCCACAAATAATCGGCGTGTCCTTTAGTAGTCGCGGACGGAATGAAAACGATCTCCGCGCCGTTTAACCCTAAGGCTCGCGCGCCCTCAGGAAAGTGCCGGTCGTAACAGATGTACACTCCGATGCGCGCGTACTTGGTTTCAAAAGTCGGAAAGCCCAGGTTGCCCGGCGTGAAATAGAACTTCTCCCAGAAGCCCGGCAGACAATGCGGTATGTGAGACTTGCGATACTTGCCGAGATACTTCCCATCAGCATCAATGACAGCGGCGGTGTTGTAGTACACGCCGGTCATCTCTTCCTCGTAGATGGGTACGACCATCGCCATTCTGTGCTGACGCGCAATCTCGCACATCAGTTGAGTCGTCGGTCCATCGGGTATGCGTTCGACCAGATCGTACCAGTGAGGGTTCTGTTCGGCAGGGAAGTAAGGTCCATAGAAAAGCTCCTGGAGGCAGATGATCTGCACGCCTTTCTTCGCCGCGTCGTCGATCATCGAGACGTGCTTATCGACCATGGCTTTTTTGATTTTCTCGATTGAGCTTTCGGCTGGTTCTACATTGGCGGCTTGTATCAGTCCGCATCTGACTATTCTTGGCATTTTCCGATTTCTCCTATCGTTCGATCACTATGGACCTCACCACCTCATCAGTCGATTGATGATATCGACTACGGCCGGGTCATCAGGGAAAATCACCGGCGTATCTTTGACGCGCACGGTCCGATCGCCGGCTCGGCGCGCCAGTACGTGGACCGGACAGCCGCACGCGCTGTAGATGAAAGTCAGGTCGCGCTCCTGACCATCCGGCCAGATGTCCCGCACGGGCAAGTCCCCGGGTTTGACCTTCGCATCGATGATCGAGTTGGGATTGGCTGAGCCGTCTACGGTCAGCGTGGTCCCTCTTCCATTGTCCAGCAGAATGGTCAGATTCTTGGGCTGAATCGGCTGCGACGTTGGATTGATCTTGCCACGCCACAGCGTCTCGCCCGTTCGCTTGAAGACTAGCCATCCAAGACCGGGCTTCTCGCTGCTCACGTGCATCGACATGTGCAGCTTGCCATCGGGCGTCGGTTCGCCGTACGCATCAAGAACGGCAAACGTGCGGCCTTGACCGTCGTCTGGTTGGTAGCGTCGTTCGACCTGGGTCAACGCTTGCGCGATGGACGGGACCTTCGGGCCGAAGTCCAGCTCGACCGTAACCATCACGGCTTTAGCTACGTCCATCGTCACCAACTCAGAAGCCGCCTTCGGCTGTTCGGCCACTGGCGCCTGCGGTGGAGCAGCAGGACGCGCAGGCGAGGGTTGTGTGGGCGGCTCGCTCTTTGCGCAACCGGAGAGCACTAGCAAAGCCAGGATGGCGGCGCGCTGCAGCCATCTGCGGGCCGCGGCAGCGTCGGGGTGATTGTCGTTCCTTGCGACTTCGTTTGACATTCGAATTCGATCTTTCGGTTATTGCCGAGATTTAATTTGATTGAAAGCTAAAAGTAGCAAACGCATTGCTGAAAGGGCAACAGAGGCGGCGGTGCGCGTCAGGTTTTCGCGGATCATCTCTGACAGAGACTATGAAAACTCCGGGAATACCACCCCACGGCAGTGGGTGGATAGTCTCTGTCAGAGGTGATGCGCGAAAACCTGACGCGCATCAAGAGGTTGCTAGAGCGAAGCCTGTACGTCAGCAGATGAAAGCCTCGGTCAAATCTCTCGCAGCTTAGTCCACAGCTTCTCGCTCGCCTTTCGAGCCTCGTCGTAAAAATCATCACCAAGCGCCGAGCATCGATCTCTGATCACGAATCTGCCGTTCACCATCACGCTTTCAACCGCGCTCGAGTTCATCCCAAACAGAAGATGCCACGCGAGATTGCCGGCAGTCAGCGGCGTAGGCGATTGGTAGTCGAGCACGATCAAGTCGGCGATCGAGCCGGCGCCGAGCGAGCGCAGATCGCCGCCAAACATTTCTGAAGCCAGGCCTTGATTGTTAGCCAGGACCCGCAGCCAGTCATCGGCGCCAAAGCCTGTGCGAGCGTCGCGGCCTTTGAAGAACGCGAAGTGCGATTCTTCAAACATATCAGCCCCGATTCCGTCGGTGCCCAGCACTACACGCTCGCCGAACTTCGCCACCGGTGCATAGCCGACTTGATTGTTCATATTCGAGCGCGGATTGTGTGCGAACCACACGCCAGCCGATCGCGCAATCTCGAGGTCCTCGCCGGATAGGTGTATTCCGTGAGCGAGGATGGTTTGACTGTTGAGCGCGCCGTGCTTCGCAAGCCGTTCGACGACTCCAAGGTCATACCGAGATCGCGCGTCCTCGACGTCACACTTGTCTTCGGCCACGTGAATGTGAAGTCCGGCGTCGAACTCACGCATCAGTTCTGCGCAAGCGTCGAGCGATTCGTTCGAAAGAGTGAACGACGCGTGAGCCCCAACCATCGCGCGAAAAAGTGCAGGCGTCGTTTGCGGCGCCGGCCGGCGGGTCCAGCTCAGGAAATCGCGGTTCTCTTCCAACCCGTGATCGCGCTCCCGAGTGCCGCCGCGATCGGTTACCTCGTAGCAGAGCACGGCTCGCAGTCCAGCTTTCTCGATAGCCTCTCGCACGATCTGAAGCGAGCCCGTGATATGCGACGGCGAAGCGTGATGATCGAACAAGCAGGTTGTCCCGGCGCGGGCTGCGTCCATTGCACCGGCCATCGCGCTCCAATAGATTGTTTCTTCATCGAGCGCGCGATCCAGCCGCCACCAGATCAGTTCGAGAGTCTCTTTGAAGTTCGCGGGTGTTCGTGGCGGCGCGGGCATGCCTCGTGCGAGCGCCGAGTACAGGTGAGTGTGAGCGCAGACCATACCCGGCATCACGAGCTTGCCGTTCAAGTGAATGATGTCGTCGCCGGGTTGCGACTCAAGCTCGTCGCCGCGCTCCACCACGAGCCCGCCGTCAACTCTGAGGTCACCGCGGCAGACGCTTGGCGGTCCAAGCGTAATGATACTGGCGGATTTGAACAGGTAGGACATTTGCAGGCGTGCGTGGACTCAACCTGGATTGACAGGTGGTTCGGGTTCGTCGGCCGGCCACGGCCGAAGAATAACGTCCTCATAGACGTCTTTGACCGCGATCTCCAGATTCACTGACTCAAGCTCGAAAGAATGCTCGGGTCCGTAGGTTTCGAGCCACCAGTGGCCATGTTTGTCCAGGCGATAGATTTCAACCCTCATCTCGTGCTGCCCGATCATCACATACTCTCGAAGGCTTGGCAGCTTCTGATAAGCAAGTAGCTTCTCGCGATGGTCGGTGACGGTTGTCGACGGCGAAGTCACCTCGACTATGAGGGCTGGGCGGGTCTTGGCGTAGCGGCCGGTGTCTTCCGGATCGCAGGTCACAAGAACATCGGGGTAATAGAACACGTCCGTAATCTCGATCCTTACCTTCATGTCTGAGATATAAACGCGACAAGGCCCGCCGCGCAAACGCGATCGAAGCAGGGTCGCGACATTCAACGCAATTGTGTTGTGTTCGTCGCTGGCCCCCGCCATCGCATAGATCTGACCCGCAACGTATTCGTGACGTACAGCAGCGTCCTCTTCTGCCTCCAGATACTCCTCAACAGAAAGCTTATAGACCGGAACTCGTGAAGCCATGAACGTCTCCTTGTCAGAGGCCGCACCGCATTCTGTTCGCGGTTCGCAGGCTCATTATATCGCGTCGAGCTCGCCGTTGCTCAAGAATCAAAGCGCCGCAAGCGGGGTTAGCGATCCGACCGCCGTCGCTGCTCTTCCGCTAATCGGCGGGTCAACTCGTCCAGATCCGGCCGCATTCGCAAGGGCTCCTTAACTGCCCGCCGCGCGGAGTCGATGTCTTTCAGTCCGTTGCCGGTAAGCATCAGCAATAAGCGTTCGTCTGATCTTAGCGCCCCGCTTTCACACAACTCCATAAAGCCGGCGTAGGCCGCCGCCGCCGCAGGTTCCACGAAGACACCTGTCTCGCGAGCAAGCTGCGGAATCGCGGCTATGATCTCGTCGTCGCTCACTTTGACGCCCCGTCCTTTCGACTCTCGAATCGCGCGAACCGCCATCGTTGCGTCGCGAGGCTTTCCAACGTTTATGCTGTCGGCCATCGTGTGAGCCGGACCTTCTCGCACAATGCCATCGCCGTTTGCCGCGTCCACGATCGCCGAAGCCGTCTCCGATTGCACGCCGATCATCTGAGGCAGGCGATCGATGAAGCCGATCTGATGGAGATCATTGAATCCCTTCCACAATCCGCTGATGATGTTGCCATCGCCGACCGCGACAAACACTTTGTCGGGAACGTCCCAGTTCAACTGCTCCTCGATTTCAAGCGCGGCGGTTTTCTTGCCCTCGCGAGTGAAAGGGTTGTAGCCGGTGCTGCGTTGATACCAGCCGAACCGCCGCGAAGCCTCGATGCACAAGTCATAAGCCTGATCGTAGCTTCCGTCGATGAGCACGACTCTCGCGCCGTAGACTTGAAGCTGTGCGATCTTGGCCGCCGGAGCAGAAGCAGGCACAAAGATCACGGATTCCATCCCGACACTGGCGCACATGCCGGCGAGCGCGCTTCCGGCGTTGCCCGACGAAGCGGTAGTGACGATCGCCGCTCCTGCTTCTTTTGCTTTGACGACGGCCAGCGCACTTGGGCGATCCTTAAACGACCCGGTTGGATTGCGGCCGTCGTCTTTGATCAGCAGTTGCCTGATCGCGTAACGCTCGGCTAAATGGGTACAGTCGTAGATCGGAGTCCAACCCACGGTGAGCGGCGGGATAAAAGATAAATCTTCAATCGGTAAGAGCGCTCGGTAACGCCACATCGTGAAGTTGCGATCATCGGTAAGCCGGGCCTTGGTCAGCAACGCGCGGACCCGGTCGTAGTCATAAAACACGTCCAGGTTTCCATCGCACGATGCGCAGATATATTCGACCTCACCGACGCGATACTCTCGTCCGCACTCGACGCACTTCAGTCCTGCAACGTTGCTCATCCAGAGACGCTCGCTTGAATCATCTCGACTACTTCGATGTCATTGTCCTTCTTGTGCGACTCGTGTTAGTTGGCGGCGATAAACTTCTTCGCGTGCGCAAGCTCAGGCCTGTCGCTGTCAGCCTTTGCGCATATGGCAGCCAGCTTCAGATAGAACTCCCTGGCTTTTTTGCGATCCTTCGCCATCTCGGCCGCGCGCCCCGCGCCGTAGAGTCCGCCGAATCGATTGGGGGACGTGCGAAGCGATGCTTCGTATTCCTTGAGCGCCTCGGCCGGCCGCGCGAGTTCCAGCAACAGATCGCCGAGCAATTCGCGCGCTGGAAGAACCGCGCCAGGCGTGACCGGATGTTTGTCCGTCGAGTCTTCCAACTCCGCGGCCGCTCGCATGCTTCTCACCGCGTCTTCGTTTCTGGATTCCGCTCTTGCGATCCAGGCTTCAGCAGCTAGTTTCTGAATCTCCACTTGCGTCGGCCAGTAAGGGTCCTTTGAAGCGATCAGCTTCTGGCGAAGCGCTTCGAGCCGCTCAGCGTCCTTGCGTGCCGAGGCGGCATCGCCGCTTCGGGCCGAACCGATCGCTCGGCTGAAGATGGCGATAGCCTCTGCATGGGGGAAACGATTCCACGGAAAGCTTGCCGGATAGAGCGTGAGGCGCGCGGCGTCCGCCCACCGGCCTCGCTCGAGCGCGTAACGAGCAGGCGCTGCTGCGAATGAATAGGCCGCGGCGATGACGTAGTCGTCAAGCTTGTCCATCGTCTTCATCTCATCCAGGACCTGTTGCGCCTTCCGGTCCTGCGCGCCCTGCAGATACGCGTACATCAGATAGTCCATCGCGTGGAGCTGATCGAACGAGCCGGCTCCAGGGTGCGTCTTCGCTACCAGACGACGGGCTGCGTCGGCTGACGTCAAATTCGATTGGATTGACTCCGGCCAAAGCCCCAGCCTTGTGAAGATGTGCGACGGCATGTGAAGCGCGTGAGGAGAAGAAGGCGCGATCTTCGAATAGCTGAGCGCGGCCGGCAACGCCATGCTTGCAAGCTCTGGAAAGTCGTAGCTGTGAATAATATAGTGGGCGATGCCCGGATGTTCTGGCTGCTTCTTGAGTACGCTGTTCAGGATTTCAGCCGCGCGCTTCTGCTTTGAGAAGGTCTTGTCGACCGGGCGCGAGCTTGCCGTCCCCAACATCGAAAGGGCGTAGAAGACTGCGCCCTCCAGGTCATCGGGGTAGCGCGCGAACACCTGTTCCATCGCTTTCTCATACGCCATCGTGCGAGTCGCATGGTCGACTTTATCGTAGTCCTTATAGAAGGCGTCGATTGCCGCAAGGTAGTCGCGCTCGCGCTCGGTCCCGACGTTCATCGACTTTGCCTTCTCTAACGCGGCAGATGCCTTCTTCAACTCGGCCGGGGTGGGAGGCGCCCAGAGCGGATGATTCTGAGTCATCGCAATGCCCCAGTAAGCCATCGCGCAGCCAGGATCGGTGGTCAGGACCTCGGTGAACGCCTTCCCCGCCTGCTCGTAGCCAAACGAGTGAAGCAGCGCTGCCGCGCGGTTGAATTGGTTCCCGACGCGCGGCGAGCAAGAGGTTCGGAAGTTAACTTTGCCAATCTTCTCGCCGGCGTCGTGATGATGTTGATGGTCGTCCTGCGCTCGGGCGGTTACCGACACGAAGAAAACAAAGAACGTGGTAGTAGTTAGCAGGTGAAGTCTTTTCATGGTGATACCTCGATTTCTCTTTTTAAAGCAAAGGGTCGTTGAATACTATCGTAAAGCTCGACGCTTCGGGCAAGCCTCGGCGCGTGTGTTCTAACCGCCCTTTCGCTTGCGCGCCTCGGCTTCATCCAGCCATCCACGCTTCAGCCCTTCGGCCGGCGCGCTCGACAGGTAAGGCTTGATGTCGAGGATTGGCGTGCCGTCAAGCATGTCAACGCCCCGAACATACAGGCGCGGACCTTCGCGGCGGATCAATTCAACAACCGTCAGGCCGATCGGGTTGGGCCTGTACGGCGATCGAGTTGCGAACACCCCGTGCGGCCGGTTGTCGGTTGGCGGCGTGCCGAGCAGCGAGGAGCCCTCCGCTTGATGAAACACCCAGATTATGAACAGGTGCGAGAAGCCTTCGATGTCAGTCAGGCCCAGCTCGAAGTCAGGAAGTATTTCGAGCACGCCTTCGGCTTCGTGTTTTGCTCCGCAGCCTTTTGGGATCTGAGAGGTTTCAGAGTAAGGGCTGCGAACGAATCCGATGGGTTGCATTTCGAACATTTCGTTATGAGTGCCGCCTTTAGCCAGGTGGGATATTCTTGATTCGGAATGAGCTCCGCCAGTAGCGGTGCTCTGAACTCAAACCTCGCTAGTCGATTATCTCCCAAGACCCTTGATACTTGTCGAGTTGTACCCGCGTGTACTCATCAATCGGGTGTTCGCGCTCGGGCGACACGACGTGCTTGGGCGAACCGCACAGCTCAGTCGAGAAGTAGCGCTGTCCCGAGTCGCAGATCATCGTAACGATTCGTTTCATCTTTGGATGACGGTTTGCAAGCTTGATCGCGGCGACGACATTTGCGCCGGACGAAATGCCGCAGAAGATCCCTTCCTCTTTAGCCAGCCGTCTGGCCATCTCAATCGCTTCATCCGACTTGATGGTCACTATTCCGTCGAGCAGGCTCAGATCGAGATCGCGCGGAACAAAGCCGTCGCCGATTCCTTCGATCTTGTGTTCGCCCCATTCGCGGCGCGACAGCAGCGGGCATTCCGCGGGCTCGCCGGCATAGAGCTTGACCTTCTTTTTTTTCTTGCGCAGATATCGGCCGATGCCGGTCAACTGCCCGCCGGTTCCTTGCGTTCCGACGTATGCGTCAATCTTTCCTCGGGTCTGTTCCCAGATTTCGGGGCCGGTCGTTTTGTAGTGAGCCTTGATATTGTCGGGGTTGTCGAACTGCGAAGGAACCCAGTACTTCTCGGGTTCGAGTTCTCGAATGCGCTCAAGCTTTTGAAGCGCGAGGTCAACGTCAGACTCGCCGCCCGGCGTGTAGACCATCTGCGTGCCGTAGGCGATGTCCATTTTTTTGCGTTCCTCGCTCATGCCTTCGGGCATAACGATGATGCAGGGGTAGCCTTTCACCGCGGCGACGAATGAGCAAGCAATACCGGCATTGCCCGTTGAGCATTCGAGGATGGTCATCCCGGGTTTAAGGTGGCCTCGCGCCTCGGCTTTCTCGATCATGTTCAGATAGATTCGGTCCTTGAGCGAGCCCGATGGGCTGAAGTATTCGAGCTTGACGAGAATCTCGGGGGCAACGTCTTTAGTGACGCGGTTGAGGCGAACGAGAGGCGTATTGCCTATTGCTTGAAGTATTGATTTGGAATGTTTTCGTTGACGGTCCCATGTGAGCATATGAAGCCTTCAGGAGTCCTTTCTCTCTTCTTGTGGAACTGGGCGCTACTTTAGCAGAGTGGTCAACCCGAGGACAAACGCAAGGAGGAAAGGCGTCGTAGTCTGCACCAACTTGAGTTAAACTGTGCGCCGAGCGATTCCTAACAACACAAGCCTGCTCAATAACGTGAGATAGGAACGGGATGATGAGTCCGTTTTGCTGGCGGCGAGGTGTGAAACTGGCAGCCATTGCCGCAATACAATGTGTCGTTGCGGGGGGCCTTGTTAGCGCTCCTGAAGTCTACTCCCAGCAGCTCTCGGTCCGCCGCTACTCTGTGAGTGATGGATTGCCGCACAGATCGATCAGATGCATATACCAGGACGCCAAGGGCTATCTATGGTTCGGCACTGCGGACGGACTTAGCCGTTTTGATGGCTATCGCTTCATCAACTACGCAGCCCATGATGGACTCGAGCATCCCGTCGTCAATTCAATTACCGAAGATCCGCAGGGTCGTATGTGGGTCGGCACCTGGGGTAGCGGAGTGGCCCGCCTGGTAAGTGAACCTCAAGAAGCCCTCTCGTTGAGACAGAGAAACTCTCGGACGACCGCGCGGAAGTTTGTGACATATCCCGTGGGTAGTACGCAAGGATCGAATGAAGTATCCAAAATTCTTTTTGATGCAGACAGCAGGCTCTGGTGCTTTACTAACGGCGGGATTTATCGCGCGCTTGCGACCGAAAGTGAGGACCCTCAGTTTGAACTCGTTCTACCAGCTAAAGGGCCGGCTTTCGCCGATAGCCGAGGGCATCTATGGTTTGTGGTTGGCAAGGAGTTACTGCTTATCGTCAAAGGCCAGGTGATCAGATATGGCTTATCGGACGAGGTTGTCCGCTCTTCGGTGGTGAGCATGGTAGAGGATCAACGGGGAAGACTGCTTGTCTCGAATTCCGGCGGTGTGTTTGAGTTCATTCGGCCAACGAGTCCGCAAGAATCAACCCCGGTTTCAAATACCAGTCCAGATCCCAAAGGCATTGGACGATGGGACAGACTGCCCATAACCCTGATGCGAGACGAGAGAATTCTTACTATGGCCAACGGCTCTTCAGGGGTACTCTGGATTGGCACATCGAAGGGATTGATCAAGTACCAAGACGGCTCGCAGAGCAACTACACGAGTGCCCAGCTCTCCGCTGAAATCGGATCACTGTACGAAGATAGGGACGGCAATCTGTGGATGGGCACCCGGTCAGGTCTGTTGTGCAAACTTTCGGGTGAGGCAATCGTCAGCTTCACAGAAGCAGAGGGACTTCCCGACCAAAATGTCCAAAGGGTAATCGAAGATCGCGAAGGACGGATGTATGCCAGCACTCATGATGGCGGCATTGTGGAAATTTTGAACGAAAAAGCTGTGCCGGTCCCCGGCTCGCAGGCGCCACCGTTCAACAGTGTACGCAAGCGTGTTCTCCAGGACCGTCGAGGAGACTGGTGGATAGGCACTGACAAAGGCCTGTATCGTTTCCCCGGACCGAAGTTACAGCTCCAACACGGCAAGAAGGTCACCGCAGGCGATGGAAGGTCGGAGATACCGGTTTTTTCGGGACCGGGGATGCATGAAGACCCGGGCGGAAAGCTGTGGATCAGCTCTAGAGGCAACCTCTTTTTGTTTGGTCCGGGGCGACAAGGCAGTCACACCCGAGAGCGCTTTCAATTGGCGAAGATGTCTTCGACCATCACAGATGCAGTTTTGGTGATGATAGGCGACTCCTCAGGGGCGCTATGGTTAGGCGGGTATGGAGGGCTTGGTAGATTGATAAACGGGAAAATCCAGGTCGTTGAGCCGGCCGAAGGGCTACCTGATGTTCAAGCGCGCGCGTTCTTTCAAGATAGTCGGGGCAGACTCTGGATAGGATTGCGCTACAGAGGCGTCTCGATGACGACCGATCCGACAGCAGAACCCCCGAAGTTTGTGAATTATTCAACTGAGAATGGCCTGGCCAGCGACACTGTCCACTCTATAGCCGAGGATAATCTCGGTCGGCTCTATTTCGCAACAAACAAGGGAGTCGACCAAGTCGATTTAACAACTGGGAATATCCGCCACTTCACGACGGCGGACGGGCTGGCCGGGAATGAAATCAACGATTGCTTCAGGGACAGTCGAGGCGATATTTGGATTGGAACGGAGACGGGACTATCGAGATTCAACCCGCGCACCGAGCTGACGGTAAGGCAACCCCCGCCCATTTACCTAAGTCGGCTTCAGGTGGCGGGCGAAGAAGTGCCTTTGCCCGAGACCGGCGCCATTAGCCTGCCTGCCTTCACTCTGCCAGGCTCACAAAACAATATCATGATTGAGTACGTCGGTCTGAGTTTTCAAGGTGGGCGTCAGCTTAAGTATCAATACAAGCTCGAGGGTGTGGATGCGGACTGGAACCCGCCCACCGAACAGCGGTCGCTGAATCTCGCGCGACTCGGTTCCGGTGCGTATCGGTTTCTCGTTCGAGCGATAGATGAAGACGGCCTGGCGAGCCCTGAGCCGGCGATGCTGGAGTTTCGCATCCTCTCGCCGATCTGGCAGCGATGGTGGTTTATGACACTTGCCGCGATGTTGGTTGGATTGGCGGCTTATGCAATTGTCCGTTATCGCGTGGCGCGGTTGATCGAGCTCGAACGTGTACGGACGCGCATCGCCACTGATTTGCACGACGACATCGGATCGAACCTGTCACGGATTGCGATCCTTAGCGAAGTTGTCAGTCAGCAGGTGGACAAGGGTAACTTGCGGGTTATAGAGCCGCTCTCAACAATTGCAGCCACTTCGCGAGAGCTTGTGGATTCAATGAGCGATATAGTCTGGGCGATAAACCCAAACAAGGACCATCTCAGCGATCTGACGCAGCGCATGCGGCGGTTCGCAAGCGACATCTTCACCGCCCGCAAACTCGAGTTTAGCTTCCGCGCGCCAAGCGCCGAAGCATACACGAAAGTGGGCGCGGATGTCCGCCGTCAGGTGTTTCTGATTTTCAAGGAGAGCGTCAGCAACCTGATGCGTCACTCCGCATGCACGAGAGTGGATATCGAGTTACAAATCGAAGGAGGATGGCTCGACTTGACCTTGAAGGACAA
The DNA here is from genome assembly GCA_038040445.1 of Acidobacteriota bacterium. Taxonomy (NCBI): domain Bacteria; kingdom Pseudomonadati; phylum Acidobacteriota; class Blastocatellia; genus Candidatus Onstottus; species Candidatus Onstottus frigus. The sequence continues at coordinate 348,526 of JBBPIG010000003.1, forward strand.
TGGCAAAGGCTTCGACCTCTCTCACGTCAGCCACGGTCATGGGCTCAAGAGCATGACCGCCCGGGCAAAAAGCCTCGGTGGTCAACTCGACATCATTTCAAATAAAGCAGAAGGCACGATTGTGACGCTGAAAGCGCCCCTGGCGGCTACAGTGAAGCGAAAAGGGTACGGCGAGCGATAGATTTGATTCGGCGGAAAGCGCTCCAACGGGCCGTTTGCAGTGAGAAGTACCCGTCTATGCGGACGGTGACAGACCGGGTGTTTTAATGTAGTCTCGGTGACTAGCAGCCAGCCGCCGGAGGAAAACAGTCAATGGAAAACAGAACTCCAGCAACCGTGCTAGCGTCGGCTCCGGCTATCATCAAAGCCGCCATCATCGAAGATCAGCGCGACATCCGCGAAGGTCTGGCGATGATGATTAGAGGCACAGACGGCTATCGTTGCCTCGGCACTTTTCGCTCTATGGAAGAGGCGCTGGAGAAGATCGGCTTTGAAGTCCCGGACGTGGTCCTGGTGGATATTGGATTGCCCGGGATGAGCGGCGTCGAGGGTATCCCGATCCTCAAGGAACGCTATCCGGGCATGTTGTTGCTTATGCTTACGGTATACGAAGATGACGAAATGATCTTTGACGCGCTATGCGCTGGAGCCACGGGGTATTTGTTGAAGAAGACGCCACCGGCCCGGCTGCTTGAAAGCCTGAGAGAGGCCATGAACGGGGGGGCGCCGATGTCGCCTGAGATAGCGCTTCGGGTGATCAAGTTGTTTCGAGACATTCGCCCGCCCGCGCGGGCCGATTATAAGCTGACGCCGCATGAAATCAGGCTATTGAAGTTGTTGGTTGAAGGTCACAATTATAAGACGGCCGCGGTCGAAGCAGGCATCAGCGTCACCACGGTTGCATTCCACATGAGAAACATCTACCAAAAACTGCAAGTTCATTCCAAATCCGAAGCCGTATCCAAAGCCCTCCGCAACAGGCTGGTCTAATGAAGGCAAGAGCCAGAGCCGGATGGCTTCGGTATATGGTTTTCCCTTTGTCTTCCCACGCGCTCCGTTTCACAAACCTATCAGACAGACGGTGACTCCGCCTTCATTTTGCGGTACTTGTTGTCAAGCGCACTGCTGAAGCTGTGTTCGATTGGATGAACCGTGGTAGTGCCTGCACGCCAAGAACCGATACGCACGTCGAAGGAGATCGTTGTTGGTTGAGCGACGATTTAGTTCAGAGTACAAAGCCATCGCAAAGGAGTACGTTATGAGCACTGCCAAAAGATTGGTCACTACTACCGCAGCAATTCTGTTGTTCGTAAGCATAGTATGCGCCCAAGAGCAAAACCCAGCCAGCAGCAGCCGATCCACGATTACCGTTACAGCCGCCGCCGCTGGGGATCGTGTGCGCTTCACCGCGCCCAGCACGGTGGTGCAAATGCGAATCGAAGTCTATGCCTCAAACGGCGAGAAGCTGTTTGACAACGAGATCAGAGGCGGCAACGTGATTGACTGGCATCTGCAGGATGGGCGAGCAGAACGGCTTTCGGATGGCTCGTATCTCTGCGTCATCACCACTAAGAGTCTATCAGGCCGGATGAGCCAGAAGTTGGGAAAAATTACGATCGCCGACGCGGCGTCTAGTATCCATCCAATAGATAGCACACATCTCACTGCTCAGCAGACGCAGGCTGTTGGCCCGCTGAAAGAGAATGCCTCATTGACGGTGTTGACAGAAGGTAAGACGCAGACGGCAACCGTCATTGGCCATAACGGAGAGGAAGGACAGATAACCAGAGGACGAGGAGCGCTCTCTTTCCGCGTTGGAGATTTTTACAGTGGGAAAGACACCGAGCAAATGCGGCTGACGGCGGAAGGGAATCTGGGGATAGGGTTCACCCATCCGCAGGCGAAGCTTGATGTTGACGGGCTGATTCGCACAAGCGAGGGGATTGTCTTTCCGGATGGCACGATCCAAACCACAGCGGGCATTGGCAGAAGTAGTGATCAAACACGAGTAGGAAACCCACTGGGCGGGAAACTTCCCAAATCTACCGGGGAACATCAGGCATCAGGCAAAGCAGGTAAGAGCGATGGAACTTTTTCGCCACAGTTCAGTGTGGATGAAGACCTTACAGTGAACGGTAACATCATCTTCACCCCGAGTTTTTTTCGTGACATAGCGATGCAAAACAACAATGGAGGGCTGAGATTCTATGGCGCTCCTGTACTGACTAACTCACCAGGAGCGGCGGCTATACAGTTTTGGGGGAACAACTCGGGGTTTCCCGGTCAGGCGTTTATAGATTCAGGAGCGACCAACGCGGCAGCAGTGATCATCCGCACTGCGGTGACAGGAGGTACGATAGCAGAGCGAATGAGAGTGACAGCAACGGGCAACGTCGGGATCGGGACGAGCGCACCCAACCACCTGCTCACAGTCGGGAGCATTGAGACGCCTGTTATAACAAGCGCGATTCTCGGCATCTATGGCGCCAACTCCTCCTACGTGATCGCCCGCGATAGAAATCACGACGTTGAGGCGCTCTTCGGAGCAGACAATACCTCTGTTGGCGGCACTAATGGCGCTTCGCTCTACGGTTCGGTGACCAATCACGGTGTCGACTTCCGTACCAACAATGCTTCCAGGATGGTTATCACGCCGAAAGGCGACGTCGGCATCGGGACGACAACGCCCGCGCACAGCCTGACCATCGGGACAGGGACGAACACGAACGTCACGACGGCCGACCTCGCCGTCTTCGGCGCGAGCGGGGCCTACGCCACCGTCAGGGACACAACCAACAATGTCCAGGCGCTGTTCGGAGCCGACAGCACCACGGTCGGCGGCGTAATCGGCACCTCGATCTACGGCTCGACGACGAACCACGGGGTGCAGTTCCGCACTGACAATAATACCAGGATGGCTATCACCCCGGCCGGTAACGTCGGCATCGGTACGAACGACCCTGCGGCCAAGCTCGACGTAGTTGGGGACATCAGGTTCGCGCCTCGGACCGCGTATTACTCGGTATCGCCCACGGCATTCAACCCGGAGGTGGAAGGGTACGCCTTCAGCCAGCAAGGCGGTTTTATACACCCAAAACCATTTCCTGGCTTCAATCAGCACTGGAGTGCCCCCGTCAATCTTCCAGACGGGGCCATTATGACCGAATTCAGAGTACTGATTGACGAGGATGATGATACTCAAAATGTAGAGATCAATTTATTTCGTGTCCCTCAAGATTATGAATACACTCAACCCGAGAAATTAGCCTCTATTACCTCGAATACCACATCGTCCTCCAACCCGACCAAAAAATTTTACACCGATGCGACCATTGACTCGCCCGTGATTGATAACTCTACGTACACATACAGCGTTTACTTTTTAGTCAACAGCGATAAGTTCGCTATTGGGGCCGTGCGCATCAAGTATACGTACACGCACCCGTGAGGGCTTACGCACTTTGGTAATGGGGAAAATATTCTGCAGTACGGTTGGGAATTAGAATAGCGGAAGCGCACAGAACGGCTCAACCGAATTTATGCAATCAAAGAATTGAATCGTCAGGTCGCCCGGGGCGCCAAGCTACTTCACATTTTTTGTTAAGGCTCCTGGCGATCTGTCAGTTATCCCATTTCAACCACCGACGCTGATCGTTAAATGAGTTTCAGATAGTCTCTCGGTTCGGAGGCACTGACGACGCCACATTCCAGCTTTGCCCTCGCGGCGCCGCGCCTACAGACCGATGCGACCCTCCCGGGCCGAACTCCGCACCCGGCGCAACGCTTCCTCGCAGACAAAACCGAACCCCGCTGCTTTGCCATAGCCGCGCAGCTTAATATATAACTCTTGCGTACTTGATCGCGGTCAATCAGGAGGTTCCGTTCATGAAGCTAATCCTGACAATCACACTGCTGCTTGTCTTTATTGGTGCCTACTGCTGGACGGCCGCGGTTGATACGGGCCTGTCACAGTCCCGAGTAAGCAACGCTGCCAACACAAAGAAACCGATCAAACTCTTCTCAGTAGAACGGAAAGGATCTTTTATGAGCGAAAAGGTTGTCAAGACGGACGCCGAGTGGAAGAAACAGCTCACTAGCGAACAATACGAAGTCACTCGGAGGAAGGGAACCGAGCGCGCCTTCACCGGCGAGTATTGGAACAATCACGACAAGGGAATCTACCAGTGCGTCTGTTGCGGCAACGACCTGTTCAGCTCCGATACCAAGTTCGAATCGGGCACCGGCTGGCCCAGCTTCTGGCAGCCTATTTCCGAAGAGAATGTTCTCACCGAGAGCGACCGCAGCTACGGCATGCAGCGCAACGAGGTGCTCTGCAAAAGATGCGACGCCCACCTTGGCCACGTGTTTGACGACGGCCCCAAGCCCACGGGTCTACGCTACTGCATGAATTCCGCCGCCCTGAAGTTTGTTAAGTCCGAGTAGTCATCTTGGCGTCTTTGCGTTTCTTTGCGTCTTTGCGCGAAACCTGATATTGAATCTCCCGCAAAAACTCATCCGCGGAGAAACTCAATGCCACGCAAAGCGCTCACTCTCTTACTCGCTCTAGTCCTCTTAACTACTGCTTCGTTCGCGCAAAGCCGCCAAGACGCCGCCAAGGCCGCAAAGCCTGCGACCTTCGACGTGATCATCAGGGGTGGCACAGTCTACGACGGGACCGGTGGAGCGCCCAAACGCGCCGACGTCGGAATCAAAGACGACCGCATCGCGGCTGTTGGCAATCTCAAATCCGCTACGGCCACCACGACCGTCGATGCAACTGGTCTCGCGGTAGCTCCGGGCTTCATCAACATGCTCTCGCACTCCGAGACTTCGCTTATCGTCGACCCGCGTTCGCAAGGTGAAATCAGACAAGGTGTGACCTCGCAGATTTTTGGCGAGGCATCGATGGGTCCGCTCAGCGACGAGATGAAACGCCGCCGGGCCTCGACCCAGGGCGACCTTAGATTCGAAACGGCGTGGACGACGCTCGCCGAGTATCTGGCCTATCTCGAGAAGCGCGGCATCTCGCAAAACGTCGCGTCGTTCGTCAGCGCGACTACCGTCCGCGAGAACGTCATCGGGCTTGAAGACAAGCCGCCCACTCCTGAACAGCTCGATCGCATGCGCGAGCTCGTACGCAAAGAGATGGAAGCCGGCGCGCTCGGCGTCACCACGGCATTGATCTATCCGCCGGCCTTCTACGCAAAGACCGAAGAGTTGATCGAGCTGTGCAAGATCGCCGCGAAGTACAAAGGCAAGTACATCGCTCACATTCGCAGCGAGGGAAACCAGTTGATCGAAGCGGTCGAAGAAACGCTTCGCATAAGCCGGGAGGCGGGGCTGCCGGCAGAGATCTATCACCTGAAGGCTTCGGGCGAAACAAACTGGAACAAGATGGACAGAGTGATCGCGATGATCAACGACGCTCGCCGCAAGGGTATGAAGATAACGGCTGACATGTACATGTACACGGCCGGCTCGACCGGGCTTGATGCGTGTATGCCGCCCTGGGTTTTTGACGGCGGCCGTGAAGCTGCCAACAAACGTCTGCAAGACCCCGATACTCGCAAAAAGATTGCCGAGGCGATTCGCACTCCGAGCAACGATTGGGAGAATCTGTATATGCTTGCGGGTTCGCCCGATCGAATACTGCTCGTGGGTTTCAGGTCTGAGGCGTTAAAAGCGCTCACTGGAAAGACGCTCGCCGAAGTGGCCAGGATGCGCGGCAAGGATCCGATCGAGACGATCATGGACCTGGTGTACGAGGACCGTTCCCGCGTAGGGACTGTGTACTTCATGATGAGCGAAGAAAACATAAAGAAGCAGCTTCGCCAGCCGTGGGTGTCGTTAGGCTCGGACGCGGCATCGATGGCGCCCGAAGGCGGGTTTCTCAGGTCGTCCACGCATCCTCGCTCCTATGGCAACTTCGCGCGGCTGCTGGGCAAGTACGTGCGCGAAGAAAAAGTGATCACGCTTCAAGAAGCGATCAGGCGCTTGTGCAGTTTGCCGGCAACCAATCTCGGACTCGATCATCGAGGCTCACTCAAAGTGGGAATGTTCGCCGATGTCGTCGTATTCGATGCGGCGACAATCGGAGACCGCGCAACGTTCGAGAACCCGCATCAATATTCAGTCGGCGTGAAACACGTCTTCGTCAACGGAGTTCACGTGCTTAAGGACGGCGACCACACTGGCGCAAAACCCGGCCGCGCGCTGTGGGGTCCGGGCAAGATCAAGTGAAGGCATTTGACGCGAAGACGCGGCGGTAATCAGAGCGGCGAAGATCAAGAAGATCTAAGCGGCGCGCTTAAGATGACCCGCAAAGAGGGCGACGCTGATGAATCGACCGAAGCGTTCCCTGGCCCGACACCATGCATTCCATTCCGGCAGCATTGGAGCACCGATACTGATTTGACAAGGCGAGAATCTGTAGTAGTATTGGCCCGCTTTACCGACAGGGATGCATTTGCGGGCGGCTTGATGCGGCAGTAGTTCAGTAACTCCCAACTTTCATATCTCGTATCTCTCGGGCGCACTCTTAAAGCTTTCTGAGCACCAGCAAATCTCGTGATCAGCAAAGGGGAAGCTGACCACATGGCTCTGAGCGGCCCCGCGATACCAAAACATTCGTTGAAAGGAGATCCCATTATGAGAAGAATGCTTCTGGTCACACTATTCCTGTTCTTTGTTTCACTCAGCGCACAAGCACAAGCCCCGGCCGCCGCGACGACACCCGGCCCGGTTTGGCGTGTTAGTCTGTACAAGGTCAAGCCCGGCAAGATGCCCGAAGTGATGGCGGACTTGAGACAGAACTTCAAGGTGGTCAACGACGAGTACAAAAAGCAGGGCCTGATTGTGGACTACAAGGTGTATACGAATTCCACAACCGACAGTCCTGGTGATTGGGACATCGCAGTGGCGACGGCGTACAAGAATTGGGCAGCGCTGGACGAGTTAGGGAGGATGACAGACCCGATCACGCTGAAACATTATGGGACACGAGAAAAGCGCCAGGAGGCTGGAGATAAACGCAACCAGTTGCGGGACCTAGTTTCAAGCCGGCTCATGCGAGAACTCACGCTGAATCCGATGCCGTGAACTGACCGCCACCTCGGAATTAGTGACTGTGGGGATTTGCACCCGTGGCTGGATCTAAGGGCAAGGGCGCGTTGGTTGGGCGGTGACGTGGGTGATGCTGCCGTCATTAACGGCGCGCCTTGGCAGCCGTTGTCTATCAATCCCTCGCCGCAGATGTTCGCGGCGCTTGTACTGGGAGAAATGAAGATGTGATCGCGACTCATAGGGGCTCCAACCGGTAACAATGATGACGCGATGATAGCACAGCGTCCGTTAATTCTAACAAGCCAGCTTCGTAGAGCCTTAAAGAACCGAAGTATTCGAATAAGTCCGTGCCGACTTAGGAATCCACTCTTGGCACAACAGCGTGAACCTCCCACTGCTGCCGCACGTGGCATCCCGGCACGTCCGAGCCGTTCTGTTAGGCGCCAGCATCAGGACCCACTGCTTCGCGAGTGGGTATGCGCGAAAGGGTTTCGCTCCATTCACGAAAAGCGCCGCCGCTGCCTGCGACACTCGTTGGTAGAGGAATAGGCGGGGCAGTCCAAATGGACTTCGGCTGCCACACCTTATTTGGATCGCGGCGGCCTCCGACTACTGGTGGACCAGGGACGCGCTCGCCGCCAGTTTTGGAGTTGAGTCAGAAACGCGAATAGTCAACGGGTCCCGAAAGTGTTTCGCGCCATCCACCCAAAGCGCCGCCACTGCCTGCGACACTCGTTGGTAGAGGAATAGGCGGGGCAGTCCAAATAGACTTCGGCTGCCACACCTTATTTGGATCGCGGCGGCCTCCGACTACTGGTGGATCAGGGACGCGCTCGCCGCCGGTTTTGGGAGTCGAGTCAGAAACGCAAATAGTCTTCTGGCGCCGAATGACTCGGGAAGTGATTCTCTTTCTTGCTACACTCATTCCGCGTTTGGTATATCATCGGAATCGCTTTCAACCCGAACGGTGACTTATGAGTGAGGATGATTCTTTAGACACGCAAACATTAGCCATCTCGCGCAGCACCAGCACTCAGCCCTGGACTTTGCCCGAATCGTTCTCCTCTGGCCGCTATTTCATCCAGCGCTCACTCGGGCACGGCGGGCAGAAGCTCGTCTATCTGGCCAAAGATACCCGCCTGGATCGAGAAGTGGTCATCGCTGTTCTGAAGACCGATCAACTCGGCGATGAAAGCGTCCCCCGCCTTGTTCGCGAAGCACAAGCCATGGCGCGGCTGGGCAGTCACCCGAATATCGTTACTGTCTACGACATCGAAGATGTGGAAGGCAGGCCGTTCATGGTTAGCCAGTATGTCGAGGGCGGCTCGGTCTCCGATCTTCTGAAGAAGGCCGATAAGCACCGACTATCTATTGATGACGCCATACGGATCACCTCGCAGATTTGTCAGGCGCTGGTGCACTGCCACGGCCACGGCATCATTCATCGCGACCTGAAGCCCGGAAATGTGTGGCTCTCGCAAGACGGCACAGCAAAGCTAGGGGATTTCGGGTTAGCGGCCAGTGCGGATTTTTCGCGCATCACTTTAGAGGGCGCTCTGGTCGGCACCGTAGTCTATATGCCACCTGAGATAATGCTGGGACACCAGGCAGAACCCAGAAGCGATCTCTACTCGTTGGGAGTAATGCTCTATGAGATTGTCACCGGCCGGCCGCCGTTCCTTGGCGATCAATTCGTCGCGATCATTTCGCAGCATATAAACTCACCGCCGGTTGCGCCTTCGTGGCATAACCCGGAAGTTCCGCAGGCGCTCGAGACTTTGATCTTGCGGTTGCTTGCCAAGTCACCGGAGGAGCGGCCGGAAAGCGCCGCTGAGGTAGCGAGAGCCCTGGCCACCATCGGCTCTTCGGCGGCAACGGTGGGTGAGCGGGCAGTTCAGCAGGACGCCAAATCTCTATCGCGCCTGGCTGGAGGAGTCTTCATCGGGCGCGAGCAGGAAACCAAGCAGCTTCGTGTCGCGCTCAACGAGACCCTATCCGGGAACGGCCATCTGTTTATGCTGGTGGGTGAGCCGGGCAGTGGAAAGACTCGGATGACCGAACAACTGGCGACCTACGCCCGCCTCTGTAACGCGCAGGTTCTTACGGGCAGTTGCTACGAAGGCGAAGGCGCTCCTGCCTTTTGGCCCTGGCTGCAAATCGTTCGTTCTTATGCGCATGAGTTGGAGCCCGAAAAACTGTTGTCGATAATGGGTCCGGGGGCCGCGGACATCGCCCAGGTAGTTTCAGAGATCAGGGAGCGTCTGCCCGACTTGCCGGCTCCTCCAACTTTGGAGCCCGAGCAGGCCCGGTTCCGGCTCTTCGATAGCGTGACGACGTTTCTTAAGAATGCCAGCAAGCTTCAGCCTCTGGTTATTATTCTCGACGACCTCCATTGGGCGGACAAACCGTCGCTGCTGCTGCTTCAGTTTCTGGCTCGCGAGTTGAAGGATTCGTGCATGCTCGTCATCGGCACCTACCGAGACATGGAATTGGGGCGGCAACATCCCCTGTCACAAACGCTCGGCGAGTTATCGCGACAAGGACTAAGCGCGCGCATAGTCTTGCGCGGACTCACGGAGCAGGATGTCGCGCGGTTCATCGAGATGACCACCGGGATCAAGCCCCCGGAAGCCCTCGTGAGGACCGTTTATCAACAGACGGAGGGCAATCCGTTTTTCCTAAGTGAGATTGTCAGGCTTCTGGTCGTAGAGGGTCAGTTGGAGCGCCCGCAGGCGACAAGCACTTCGAGTCTCCGAATCCCGGAAGGCGTACGCGAAGTGATCGGCCGCCGTTTAGATCAACTCTCGGATGAGTGCAACCGCGTTCTCACGACTGCTTCAGTGATTGGCCGCGAGTTCAGCCTCGATGCCCTGGAGCCACTCAGCGATATCTCGGGCGACCAGTTGTTGGAACTACTGGATGAAGCGACGGCCGCCCGGGTTATACATGAGTTGCCTCAAGCTATCGGCCAATACGGCTTTGTCCATGCTCTGATCCGCGAAACCCTGTACGACGAGATCAGCACCGCTCGCCGAGTGCGGTTTCACCGGCGGATTGGGGAGGTGCTCGAGAAGCTCTACGCTAACAGCCTGGACTCACACCTGCCGGAGCTAGCGTATCATTTCTTCCAGGCTTCGCCCGCCGGCAACAGCGACAAGGCGATTGATTACGCGATCCGAGCCGCCAAACGAGCCATTAGCCTGCTGGCCTACGAAGAGGCGGCGGGTCAGTACGAGCGTGCCCGCGCTGTCATCGAGCTTCAGGACGAGGTAGACCAGGAGCAACGCGGTGAGATGTCTCTCGCCCTGGGCGACGCTCAGAAGAAGGCTGGCAATAATGCTAAGGCACGAGAGGCGTTCTTGCAGGCGGCCGACATCGCGAGGAAACGAGGGGCGCCAGAGCAGCTCGCGCGCGCTGCCTTAGATATCGGAATCGGTATGGCCGCGTCCGGGACAGTCGACGAGGTTCAGGTGAGTATTCTCAAGGAAGCTCTGAGCGCTTTGAGCGAAGAGGATACGGCATTGCGCGCCCGGCTCCTTGCCCAACTCTCATTAGCACTCTACTACTCACCCGAACTTCGCGATGAGATCAATCAGCAGGCGGTTGAGATGGCGCGCCGCGTAGACGACCCGGCGGCGATAGTCGCTTCGCTCTACGGGAGACACGTGATACTCGAGGGCACACCGAGTGTTGAAGAACGGCTCGCCGTCGCCACCGAGATTCTGGGCATTGCAGAACGGGGCGGCAATAAGGAGATGGAGCTGCAGATTCGCTACCGGCGCATTCTCGACTTGATGGAGTTGGCGGAAATGCCAGCGATGGACGCTGAGATTGAAGCCTACACTAAGTTGGCGGAAGAGCTCCGGCAGCCTCGCTACTTATGGCTTACGCCTTACTTCAAGGCAACGCGCGCACTAACGGAGGGGCGCTTTGAGGAGTGCGGGCAACTGGCGCGGCAGGCTATGGCCATCGGGCAACGCGCGCAAGACCCGACCGCGCCGCTGTTGTTTGAGACATTGATCAACGTGCTGCGCATGGTGCAGGGACAGGTGGAAGATCGCGAGGAAGCCATCAAGCGTTATATCGAGAATTTCCCGGAAATACCCAGCATGCGGGCCACGTTGGCCAATCTTTACTTCAGACTAGGACGGCGGGAAGATGCACAGAGAGAGTTTGACCAGGTGGCTGCGCACGACTTCGCCACCCTGCCGCGCGACGCGAGTTGGGTCGTGACCATGGCCAATCTCGCCTATATCTGCTCTTACCTCAACGATGTTCGCCGCGCGGCCATATTGTATGATCTACTCCTTCCCTACGCCCCGCGCCAGTTAGTGATCGGCGGCTCGGCCATCGGTACCGGCTCGATCTTACGCTTCCTGGGTATCCTGGCGACTACACTGTCCCGATGGGAGGAGGCGGTCACGCACTTCGAAGGCGCCTTACTAATGAATACAAGGATCGGGGCGATACCGTTTCTCGCTCTCACTCAGCAGGAATACGGCTCTATGCTCATGAAACGCGGCGATCCCGGCGACCGGGAAAAAGCACATCAGATCCTCGATCAGGCGCTCGCAACCGCGAATGAAATCGGAATGCACGGTCTAATCAAAGAGGTGAACGCTCTCAAGTCGCAGTAGCCCTGGCTGCGCTCCCAGCTAACGAGCATCCGCCTGGTATTCCGCTGGCGCCGGCTCAGACTGAACACGCGCGCGCCGCGCGGCGAATGCCTCCCTCGTCAGCTTGAAAATCATTCGCCGATTATCAGCAATCACTCTCATCCACTCACGCTTGGTCATCTGCGGGAAATATATCCCGCGAAAGAAAAGACGCGAGATCAGATGGATCAGCCGGTGTCCGACCGATTTGTGCTGAATCTTCTCGATAGCTCTGGCGTTGGCTTCAGCGCTATACGAGGCCGACCATGCGCGATTCAACTCCTCGTGCACCTGTTCTTCGCTGATCCTTAGCGGAGTGTGCGCCATCGTGAAGGGCGCGAAGTCCAGCCAGTGCTTTGGGCGCGTGAGCCGGCCCGAGGCCTGCAGGCGCGCATACAGCGGAGTTGAAGGGAAGGGAACGAGATTGCTGAAGATCGGAAGCCCGGGCGGCCAGCTACGCATCTGCTCGAGCGTTCGCTCGGCCACACCCGGCGTGTCGTAGTCCATGCCGAAGATGAATCCGAACATCGCAATGATATTTCGTTGCGCGAGCCGATCGAGCACAGCCCCGTACTCGGCAGGTTTGTTGAAGCCCTTTTTGACATCGGCGAGGTTCGCCGGATCGATCGATTCCAAACCGATGTACAAACATCTGGAGCCCGCCGCCGCGAGCAGATCGGCAAGTTCTTCGTCGCGTAGCAGGTTCATGCTGATCTGCGCGATAAACGGCAATTGAGCGCCGGCGTCGATGATCGCGCGCAAAAGCGACTTCGTTCGCTTGATGTTGATTGCAAAGTTATCATCGACAAAGAAAACAAAAACCTGCCCCCCGTCTCGCCTGGCGCGCCTCTTCAGACTCAACATTTCTTCGACGACACTCTCATCGGAGCGAAATCGGATGGAGTCGCCAAAGAACCCGGTCACCGTGCAGAACTCGCAACCGTAGGGACAGCCACGGCCCGACTCGATTGGAATCAAGCGAAATGTTCCGAACCCCGCGCTCACCCGTTTGAGCACCGGTCGCAGGAAACCGGGTACGAGATTGAACTGATCGAGGTCGAGCGACTCCCACGGAATCACCGGATAGTCCTGGAGGCTGGGTTTGCGCTCTTTACCCGCGGCATCGACCGGCGCGTAAACCTCTTTGAGTTGACCGCGCGCAGCGTCCTCGACAATCTGAGGCCAGAGCTCGTCGGCTTCGCCAAGCGCAATTGCATCGGCGTGACGAATGCCACCGTCTCGACCAAGCGCCTCGTCCGGCATTTCGGTTACGTGCGGCCCGCCCATCACCACCGGCACGCCTGCGCTGCGGATGGCATCGGCCATGCGATAAGCTTTGGCGACCATTCTGGTCATGGAACCGATGCCGACCAGATCGATGCGGCGCTTGCGCACGAACCGAGCCATATCGGCTTCATTCATCGCCTGTGTGTTGCCATCAATCAATAGCACCTCGTGCTCCGGCGGAGTGATCGCTTGAAGCAAAAACATCCAAAGATGCGGCATGAAATTGCGGGTGACCCCGTTGTCCGGGTTGTAGAGCAGGATCCTCATCTAATCTCCTCCGTTGTGGCGCGGGCCCTAATAGCGCGATAAGCGAAACTACGAATGACCGTGGTGTCTTCGTACAAGAACCAGAACGGTATCGAGGTGAAAACAGCAAGTTCTTTGACTGAGCTTAGCGTGCAGCTTCAAATTGATGCGACGAGCGGAGTGGATGATAGCATGAACATCACAGGATTCAAGCGCCAAACTGATCGACGGCAAGTGGCTCCTTCCGTCAGCCAGAGCAAAGGGCTAGCGGATCGCAAGCACGGGAGCAACCCGGCGCATTTAGAAGACAGCAGAAATCATTGGAAGCAACGTGCACGGCAACAGTCTTCCCAAGACTCTGATATGTCTGCTACGATCCGCCATCTCACACTCCAGGTACAACGATGACGGTTCGACGAAATCAAGTTGACCCAGACAAAATAAACCGCGAGGCAGTGCTGCCTTTCCAACTCCGTCTAGATGATTTCGCTCTGTCAATACAGGACATCTACGATTTTTTTTACGACGTGAACGTTCGTCTCGTAGAACGAGGACTTGAGCGACTGGATGATATGCTGCGTCCGGCGATAATGTCCGGTCTTCTATCGGATATGTTGACGGCCAGTATGGCCAAACATTCCCGAACGCTCACCGCTAACTGCTATTTTAATGGACATCCTGACTTAATTGTCCGCGGAGTCTACCCTGACAACTGCGTAAAAGCCGGGGTTGAAGGCGTCGAGATCAAGACAACCAGAAAAACCGGAGGCGCCGTAGACACTCACGGCGCCCGCGATCAGTGGATGTGTGTTTTCGTCTATGTCGTAGACATTGAGACAGAGCCAGCACGCGAACGGGCACCTATGTCATTCACCGAGGTATATTTGGCCTTGGTTACAACGGACGACTTCAGGAAGAATCCGCGTAGTGAGCTTGGCACACGAACCGCGACGCTTCATCGTCAGGGCATTGAGAAGTTGCGCCGCGGTTGGATTTACAAGTTGAGCGGATAGTTCCCGCCGTTCTTAAACTTCACAAGCTTGGGAATTGCATTTTTGGCAAGGTCGAAATACCGCGGGTCTTTCTCGACCCCAACGCTCTCATATTGAACTGCCTCGGCGGCGGCCAATGTTGATCCTGATCCCGCAAAGGTATCAAGGACGAGTCCCTCGCCAAGCGGAAGGACACCTCGGATTAGCGAGCGGAGGAACGCTTGCGGCTTCAAACTCGGGTGAGGCGCTAAGGCTCGTTCCGATTTGTGTGTGGGAGATGATGGGATCACATCGCCAAAAGGACGATCGCTCGACGGCCTTCGGAAGCCACCGGTTTTCCATTTTCGCAGATTGTCTTGTACCCGACCTTCTATTGGCTTACGAAAAACAACCCAGGGCTCCCACATAGAACGTGGCATGACACTAACACCCATGAACTCCTCGTGGGCAGCCTTGGGCCTATCGCCGCCGCGCATGGTCATAACCAGACGGACAATTTCACCGCGTCTTTCGAGCCCGGCTCGCGCCAAAGCTCCGGAAATTGCATACGACAAGAGTGGATTGCTCGCGACCACGACATTGGCGCCGGGAACCAGTACGGGAAGCAAAGCGCGTCCCCATTCCAGGAAGAATCTTGCAAGTTCCTCAACGTCACTTGGCGACAGTACCGTGAAGCGTGGCAAGGGGGAGCGCGTTGCACCATCGAACCTGGGCGGTATACGCCAAACGCCACCTTTTCCCTTGCGTAGCTTTTCCTGTTGTTCGGGCGCGTATTCGACCAACCCATAAGGCGGATCTGTCACTACAGCATGAATCGAATTCTCGCTCTGTTTGCGCAACCACTCAAAGCAGTCGGCCTCGAAGAGGGTCGCGCGACCGAATTCGAACATTCTACACGTGGAGCCATTCCGTGTCTCTAAGCGAGGTTTGTCATACGGAGCTGCAGTTTCACGGATCGAGTAAATACCTCGGTCCTCACGCCGGAAGAGCGAGTCAGAGTTCAGCCTAAGATAAGATCTAATACTTGATGAGGCAGAGTGGCCTATGAGTCCGCGAACCCCGTCTTCAATCTCAAGAATGGACGCACCCCTTGGCTTATTAGATAGTATCGTCATGATGGCGTCGCGCACCTCACCTGGCCGACGTCGGCTTTTGCTATTGCGCTTTGTACTGGTGGACATGCGCGGCAGTCTAAGACGTCTGGACGTCTCTGTCAACGTCGCTTTGAGAACGGGACCAGAGATAGACTCTTTGTCTGCCGTCCAACTCTCCGATTCTGGGAAAGCTCATCCTGCAAGCGGACAGTCCGCCACCGCCCTCAATTGATCCAACAGACTCGATGTGAAGTCATTCCGTTACTTAAGCGCAACCGCAACACTGGCACGCTATTTGGCTCTCACTTTGCCAAGTCTACCCGCACGAGTGTGTAAAAGAGGCGGCGACGCGTGAACTGGACCCGGCTGTTTCCAGGAAGAGGATTTCCGCAATGGAGGAAGTTTTGCAGTCGACAAGGGTCGATCCGATGGTCGCGCTCAGGTACGAATGAAACGATTTTGCGCAACAGAAAAAGGAGATTCGCTTTTATGACCAAACTGATCAAGTCAGTTTCTCTTATGTTCGTTATCGCGCTTGTCTGCTCGCAGCCGCGCATTTCAGCATCGCAGACTGCCGGGACGAAGTCCTCAACGCATACAGAGAATTCGATCAGGCAAGAGGACCACAACTGGACCTGGCATCATCGGGACAACGAGATAGATCTTAAAGTGACGATTCGCGGCAAGGTCGAGTTTGCCGACGATGACAGCGACATCAAAAGCATCTCGCCGGATGGGTCAATCCGCGTGTCTGACGACCGCGGCGGAGTGTATCGAAAGTTCGAAGCATCGATGACCCCCAGCGGATTGAAACGATCGTACTCAATCAACGGCCAATCAACCCCGTTCAACGATGATGCGCGCGGGTGGCTCGCAAAAGTGCTAAATGACACAGTCCGGCAGGGCGGCTACGATGCAAGACCGCGAGTGCAGAGAATCCTGAAGCAAAGCGGGCCGAGCGGAGTGCTGGCGGAGATCGCGCAACTCAAAGGCGATTACGTAAAACGCATCTACTTTGACGAACTGCTCAATCAAGGCAACCTCGACACCGGGACGGCAAGGGAGGTCCTCCGCCAGGCTTCGCGGGTGATCCATTCCGATTACGAAAAAGCGCAGCTTCTCATCAAGATGTCCGACAGCTACCTTGGCGACGAGCAGGCGCGCACTATCTATCTCGAAGGCGTGAACACGATTCATTCGGATTATGAAAAGGGCCGGGTGCTTGCCGCGCTGTTGAAGCAAGGAAGTCTGAGCGGCGAGAACCTTTTATTTACGATTCGTTCCGCGCACAACATTTCTTCCGATTATGAGAGAGCGCAGTTGTTGATCAAGATAGCAGGCGCTTTCCCGCTTGATGAACAAGCGCGCGCCGTCTATCTCGAAGGAGTTGCGACCATCAAGTCGGACTACGAAAAAGGGCGGGTGCTTTCCGCGATCCTGAAGAAGGGAGATCTTGGCAGAGAGACTCTGCTGTTCGCGCTCAAATCTGCTTCCACCATCTCTTCCGATTACGAAAAAGCGCAGTTGTTCATCAAGGTTGCCGCTGCAAGCTCGGGCGACGAGGCTGTGCGCACTGCCTTGATTGACTCGGCGCGCGGTATCAGGTCGGAGTACGAACGCGGGCGCGTTCTCTCTGCTGTCTTCAAATAGCAGCAGTAGAAGAATTGCCGATTTGCGATTGCCCATTGCCGACGGTTCCGGGTTTGCGGTTCCGGGTTCAACCTGAACCCTGAACCACGAACCCTGAACCTGAGTTCAGGAGTACGTATGCAAATTCTTTGGCAAGATGTTCGTTATGGCGTGAGAACGCTGCGGGGTAATTTCAGCTTCACTCTCATAGCCATCGTCGCCCTGGCATTGGGAATCGGCGCGAACACCGCCATCTTCAGCGTGGTCAATGCCGTTCTTCTGCGTCCGCTGCCGTACCGGGATGCCGGCCGCATCGTAGCTATTCAGGAAATCACAAGAGAGGGCAAGCGCATTCAAGTGACGCCCGCGAATTTCCTGGACTGGCGCGCGCAGAACACCGTCTTCGAACATCTGGCTGCGATTCTCGAACGCACGTCGAACCTTGCCGGCACGGACCAGGCCGAGCGCATCAACCTCGTCATGACCTCGGCAAACTTCTTTCAGGTGTTCGGCGCGCAGCCGCAGCGCGGGCGATTATTCCTTCCGGAAGACGAACAGGCCGGGCATCCTCCGATTGTCGTCCTCGGTCACGGGTTGTGGCAGCGGCGCTTCGGCGGCGACCCCGAGATCGTCGGCAAATCCGTCACGCTGGACGGCAAGGGCTACGCCGTCGTAGGGATCGCGCCGGCTGGCTTTCAATATCCCGGTAAGACCGACGCGTGGCTGCCGCCGCTCAGACTCGCGCCGGCAGTCAACGACACAATGGATGTGACGCGGGTGCGCGGCTTCGGATTCCTGAGCGCGGTGGCGTTGCTGAAGCCGGGCGTCCCGCTCGGGCAGGCGCAAGCCGAGATGGAAACGATCACCACTCAGTTGCGGGAGCAGTACCCCGAAACCAACAACAGGCGTTTCGACCGCGTCGTCACCCTGCACACGCATCTGGTCGGCGACACAAGCACGGTGTTGTGGCTGCTTCTGGGCGCGGTCGGCTTCGTCTTGTTGATAGCCTGCGCCAACGTCGCGAATCTGATGCTTGTGCGCGCAACCGCCAGGCAAAAGGAGATTGCGATCCGCACCGCGCTTGGCGCATCGCGGCTGCGCATCATTCGACAACTGCTTACCGAAAGCGTGATGCTCGCGATTACCGGCGGCGCGACGGGACTGTTGCTGGCCTGGTGGGGAATAGACTTGCTGACGCGCCTGCTGCCGAAAGATTTCCCGAGGCTTCAAGACATCAACTTAGATCTGACCGTGCTCGGCTCGACTATCGTTGTTTCCCTGATTACCGGCATCGTGTTTGGCTTCGCTCCCGCGTGGCAAGTCTCGAGAACCGATGTTAACGAAACGCTGAAAGACAATTCGCGAGGCGCAATCGGCGGCGGCGTCGGCAACCGACTCCGCAGTCTGTTCGTCGTCGCGGAAGTCGCGCTGTCGCTGGTACTGCTGGTTGGCGCGGGACTTCTGCTTCGCAGTTTCCTTCAACTGCAATCCGTCAACACCGGCTTCAATCCGGCGCAGGTGTTGACCATACGTTTGAGTCCTTCGGGTACGAACTTCCGCGAAGATCCGCAATACATCGCCTACTACAAACAAGTGACCGAACGGATCAGTGCGATCCCGGGGGTCGAGTCGGTCGGCGCAATCAACACGCTGCCGTTGGCGAAGGGTCCGACCGCGGGTTTCCGAATCGAAGGCCGCCCGCTACTGCCCGCCGATCAGTGGCCCGGAGGAAACTATCGCAATGTCAACCCCGATTACTTCCGCGCCTTGAACATCCCGGTGGTGCAAGGCCGCGGCTTTGAGGAGAGGGACAACGCCTCGGCTCAGCTTGTCGCGATGATCAACCAAGCTACGGCCGACCACGATTTCGCGGGCGAGAATCCGGTCGGCAAACGCATCAACTTCGGCGGCGTCGATAGCAAACGCCAACCGATCTGGTTCGAGATCGTAGGCGTTGTGGCCAACGTTCGGAGCATTGAGTTGAAGGAAGACCCGTTGGCGGAAGTGTACACCGCTTCGCTGCAGGATGCTTTCGTCGGCATGTCGATTGTCATACGCACGACAATCGAGCCGGCGGGTTTGACCGCCGCGGTGCGGCAGGCTGTGCAAGACGTGGATCGAGCGCAGCCGATTTCGGAGATCCGAACGATGGACAACGTCGTCAGCGAGTCGGTAACTCAGCCGCGTTTCAACCTCACGTTGCTGGGCATCTTCGGCGGCATCGCGCTGGTTTTGTCGGCGGCTGGAATCTACGGCGTGATGGCTTATACGGTGGCGCAGCGAACGCATGAAATCGGCATTCGCGTTGCGCTGGGGGCTAAGGCTCCCGACGTGCTGCGGATGATACTAGCTCAAGGTTTGCGATTGAC
Source organism: Acidobacteriota bacterium (assembly GCA_038040445.1). Classification (NCBI taxonomy): domain Bacteria; kingdom Pseudomonadati; phylum Acidobacteriota; class Blastocatellia; genus Candidatus Onstottus; species Candidatus Onstottus frigus. Next base: position 367,860 of record JBBPIG010000003.1, read on the forward strand.
GGCCATCGGTATCGTGATCGGCTTGGTGGGCTCGATGCTGCTAACAAGGTTCTTGTCCACGCTCTTATTCGGCGTGAGCCCAACCGACCCGCTGACCTTCGCGGTCGTCGCATTGTTTTTGATGGGAGTGGCTCTCGTAGCCTGTTTCGTGCCGGCCCGTCGCGCCGCCAAGACTGATCCGATGGTGGCGCTGCGATATGAATAGGGTCAAGGTTCAGGGTTCAGGGTTCAGAGTTCAGGGTTCAGGGTTCAGAGTTCAGGGTTCAGAGTTCAGGGTTCAGAGTTCCGGGTTCTCAGGGTCTGCTTAGAAAAACATTGAAGCTAGCGAATGAACCCTGAACCCTGAACCCTGAACCCTGAACCTTGAACCCGAACCCTGAACCCTGAACCCTGAACTCTGAACCCTGAACCCAGGGAACAAGGAGAAGAAGTCATGGAAACCCTTTGGCAGGATCTGCGCTTTGGCTTGCGAATGCTGTGGAAGAAGCCTGGCTTTGCGATCATAGCGGTTTTTACCCTGGCCCTGGGCATTGGCGCGAACACGGCGATCTTCAGCGTGGTGGATGCGGTCCTGCTCAGACAGCTTCCTTACCCGGCAGCCGAGCGGCTGGTGTTCCTATGGTCGACGATGCACGCGCAGGGTGTTCCGCAATCCGGAAGCGCGATGCCCAATTACCGCGAGTGGCGCGACCAGAATCAGAGCTTCGAGGGACTGGGCGGGTTTTACTACGGCGACTTTAATCTTTCCACCGCCAACAACGAGCCGGAGCGCGTGCAGGGAGCTTACATCACCCACAACCTGTTCGACGTGCTCGGAGTAGCTCCTCAGTTCGGCCGCACATTCGCAGCCGAAGAGAACCAATTCGGCCAGCATCTTACCGTGCTGCTCAGCCACGGATTGTGGCAGCGGCGTTTCGGCGGCAATCTAGACATCATCGGGCGCGATATCAGACTTGGCGGCGAGAGCTTCATCGTCGCCGGAGTGATGCCGCCCGGTATGCCCTTCTTCGACAACCTCCCCGAAGTGGAATTGTGGAGACCGATTGCTTTTCCGCCCGGCGATAGTTTGGACACACGCAACAATCACTTCGTCAATCTTGTCGGCAGGCTTAAAGCGGGCGTGACACGCGAGCAGGCCCAAGACGACGTCACCGCCATCGCGCTCGGGATGGAAGCGCAGGAGCCAGGAAACAAGGGTCTGGGCGCATCAGTGGTGCCTGTCCAGGAGCAGCTTGTCGGCGAGTCACGCGCGGCGTTGTTGGTTTTGTTAGGCGCGGTCGCGTTTGTGTTGCTGGTGGCCTGCGTCAACGTAGCGAACCTACTGCTGGCACGCGCTGCCGCCAGAGAGAAGGAACTGGCGATTCGCGCCAGCTTGGGCGCAAGCCGCGCGCGGTTGATTCGCCAGATGGTGAGCGAGTGCTTGCCGATTGGACTACTTGGCGCGGCGGCTGGACTGCTGTTGGCGAATTGGGGCATCGAGTTGATCTCATCGCTGCTGCCGGCGTCGCTGCCGCGATACAACGCAATCGGCGTCGACGGCCGGGTGCTTGCCTTCACGTTCGTGGTGTCGTTGTTGACGGTTCTTCTCTTCGGGCTTTTGCCCGCGCTGCAATCGGTAAGAGAGGACGTGCGCGAGGCGCTCAACGAAGGCGGACGCAGCGGAATCGGCGGCAAGAGGCAGGGCACGCTGCGCAAGTTGCTGGTGGTATCAGAAGTCGCGTTGGCCCTGGTGCTGCTGATCGGCGCAGGGCTGATGGCAAGGAGCTTCATCAGACTGCGCGAGGTAGACACGGGTTTCAACGCGCGCAACGTATTGACGATGGGCGTGCCGCTGCCCGATGCGAAGTATCCGATCCCGCTCAACGCAGACGATCCGCGACACCCGGCGGCGATGGCTTTCTTCGATCAATTGCTCGCGCGGGTGGAAGCGTTGCCCGGTGTGAAGAGCGCGACGATAGGCACGATTGTGCCGCTCGGGGCCGGAACCGGATGGGGTAAGTTCTTCAGCGTTGAAGGCGGCGCGGCGCCGCCGTCGATCGATCAGGTTCCGCTGGTGCGGTTTGGGTTAATCGGCCACGACTACTTCCGGACTTTTGGCGTTGCCTTGCAGCAAGGCCGCGAGTTCACTCCGCAGGACAACGAGGACTCGCAGCCGGTGGCGATAATCAACGAGACGCTCGCGCGGCGTTTCTTCCCGAACGAGGACCCCGTCGGCAGAACAATATGGATGGGACCACCGGAATACCTGCTCCCGCCCGAGGCCCAAACGCCCGCGAATCGGTCTCCCCGCCGGGTGATTGTCGGAGTGGTAGCCGATGTCAAAGGCCGCAGTTTGAATCAACCGCCCTCGGCGATGGTGTACGCGCCGTATCATCAATACAGGCGCGAAGGGTGGACCAACTCGATGATGCTCGCCGTGCGCACCGAGACCGCGCCGGCGGCAGTAGCGTTGGCGATCAAGAGTAAGGTGAGCTCCCTCGACCCGGATCAGCCGGTCAGCAACGTACGAACCATCGACGAGCTGCTCGGCAGATCGCTTTCGGAATCAAAGTTTACTTTGCTGCTGCTGGGTCTTTTTGCCGGAGTGGCCCTGGTGTTGGCCGCGATTGGAATCTACGGTGTCATTGCCTACTCCGTCAGCCAGCGAACTCATGAGATCGGCGTCCGTCTGGCGCTTGGCGCGCAAGCGGGCGACGTGTTCAGGCTGGTGATAGGGCAAGGGATGATGCTGACCTTGATCGGCGTGGCAATCGGATTGGCGGCTGCGTTGGCGTTAACCAGGTTGATGGTGAGTTTGTTGTTTGGAGTCAGCGCGACCGATCCGTTGACGTTCGCGGTGATCGCCCTGCTGCTGACGAGCGTGGCGCTGCTGGCCTGTTATATCCCGGCTCGGCGGGCGACGAAAGTGGACCCGATGGTGGCGCTGAGGTACGAATAGGTTCAGGATTCAGGGTTCAGAGTTCAGGGTTCCGGGTTCAGGGTTTCTAGTTTCTGGTTTATGGTTTCTGGTTCCAATCTCGTAACCAATAATCAGAGAGGAGACGCCCGAAGCAGGAAACCAGAAACCAGAAACGAGAAACCCTGAACCCGGAACCCTGAACCCTGAACCCGGAACTCTGAACCCGGAAACCCGGAAACCCCGAAACCGGAGGTAACTATGGAGACTTTCTTTCAAGATATGCGTTACGGTCTGCGGCTCCTGATCAAGCGGCCGGGCTTTACCGCGGTGGCGGTCATCGCGCTCGCCCTGGGCATCGGCGCCAACAGCGCGATCTTCAGCGTCGTGAACGGCGTAGTGTTGCGAGCCTTGCCCTACAAGGACCCCGAGCAACTGATGATGGTCTGGAGCAAGAGACCCTTGCTTCAAGCGCAAGTGGGCTCCGCCGAATTTCCGGTCTCGGCCGGTGACTTCATCGATTGGCGGGACCAGAATCAAGTCTTCGAACAGATCGCTGCATTTCACACTCAGCCGTTCAACATCACCGGCGCCGGTGAGCCCGAGTTTCTTGGCGGCGTGCGCGCGTCGGCCAGCTTGTTTTCATTGCTTGGCGTCGAGCCGAAGCTCGGCCGGACCTTCACGGTTGACGAGGACCAGCCGGGCGCTGGTCAAGTGGTGCTCATCAGCCACGGGCTATGGCAGCGGCGCTTCGGCTCCGACCCGAACATAGTAGGCCAGAAGCTCACGCTCAACGATCAGCCTTACACCGTCGTGGGCGTGTTGCCGGCCGGGTTCCAATTCCCGCGCAAGGGCGAGATGCCCGCCGGCTACCAGTTCCCACGGCAAGCGGATCTCTACACACCGCTTGCCTGGACTCCCGCGCAAGCCACCAACCGCGGACGGAACTTCCTCGCGGTGATCGCGCGACTCAAGCCGCAAGTCACCATCGAGCAAGCTGGGGCCGAGATGGATGCCATAGCGGAGCAGTTGAAGCAGCAGTATCCGCAGACCAATACCAACAAGGAAGCCTTCCTTGTAGCGCTGCATCAACAAGTCGTCGGAAAAGTGCGCACGGCGTTGCTGGTGCTTCTGGGCGCGGTGGGTTTTGTGCTTTTGATCGCCTGCGCGAACGTCGCCAACCTTTTGCTGGCCCGAGCCGCTTCTCGGCAAAAGGAGATGGCGATTCGCACCGCGCTCGGCGCAAGCCGTTTTCGTGTGATCCGGCAGTTGCTGACAGAAAGCGTGCTTCTGTCTTTGGTCGGAGGAACACTCGGGCTGCTTCTCGCGCTCTGGGGGATCGAACTGCTTCTGGCGATCAGCCCCGGCAACTTGCCTCGCATCGATACGATTGGGATTGACGGGCGGGTCTTCGCCTTCACGCTGGCGATCTCGGTGCTCACAGGAATCGGTTTCGGTTTAGCGCCGGCCATCCAGGTCTCGAAGCCCGACCTTAACGACGCGCTAAAAGAAGGCGGTCGCGCGTCATCTGTCGGCCATAACAGATTTCGTGGCCTGCTGGTCGTCTCCGAGGTAGCTCTATCGCTGGTGCTGTTGATCGGCGCGGGACTGATGATCCGCAGCTTCGTCGCACTGCTCAACGTCGATCCAGGGTTGAACGCGAAGAACGTACTGACCCTTGATATCGGGCTGCCGCGAACCAAGTACACGGGTCCGCAGCAGACTGCGTTCTTTGAGCAGGTCATCGCTCGGCTGCAAGCTTTACCGGGAGTGCAGTCGGCGGGCGCGGTCTATCCTTTGCCGCTCAGCGGCGCCGAAGAAGGGATGGGCTTCAACATCGACGGACGGCAATCGGTTCCCGGGCAGGCATTCAACGCAGGTCCGCGGTGGGTCAGCAACGAGTACTTCAACACGATAGGTATTTCGTTGCTCAGAGGCCGCGAGTTTACCGAGCGCGACAACGCCGGCTCGCCGCGAGTGGTGGTCATCAATGACGCGATGGCGCGCGCTTACTGGCCCGATGAAGATCCGCTCGGCAAGCGCGTATCGTTCGATCAGATCAACGAAGCGCCCAATTGGCGTGAGATCGTCGGCGTTGTGAGAGACGTCAAGCACTCGGCGGTGGATGCCAATTCGAAGCCCGAGATGTACTTTCCGTTTCCACAATTCCCTTTGTTTTTCATGACGGTGGTCGTGCGCACAACCGGCGATCCGCTCAACCTGGTCGCGGCCGCCCGTAGCGAGGTGCTGGCGGTGAATGCGGACCAACCGATCTCAAATATTCACACGATGGAAGAGCTGATCGCGAATTCCATCGCGCAACGGAGATTCAACATGCTGCTGCTGGGTATCTTTGCCGGGGTGGCGTTGTTGCTCTCCGCGGTTGGAATCTACGGCGTGATGTCTTACTCGGTCGCTCAGCGCACGCATGAGCTGGGGGTGAGGATGGCGCTGGGAGCCCAGACTTCTCACGTCGTTTCGCTGGTCGTGAAACAGGGGATGGCGCTTGCGTTGGCTGGAGTGGGTATCGGATTGGCGGCGGCGTTCGCATTGACCCGCATAATGGCGAGCTTGCTCTATGGTGTGAGCGCGACAGACCCGCTGACCTTTTCGGTTATTGCGGTGCTGCTGGCGTCGGTGGCGCTGTTGGCTTGTTATCTCCCGGCGCGTCGCGCGACAAAGGTCGATCCCATGATCGCGCTGAGGTATGAATGAAATCGATTTTGGATTTTGGATTTCGGGAATTCGATAAAAGAGAAACGAGCTCGAAGGCTTCAATCCAAAATCCAAAATCTAAAATCCAAAATCTAAAGGGGTGATTTGTGGAGACTTTGCTGCACGACGCTCGGTACGCCGTACGCACTCTGTTGAGAAGCCCGGGCTTTTCGACGGTGGCGGTGTTGGTGCTCGCGCTCGGCATTGGCGCCAACACGGCGATTTTCAGCGTGGTCAACGGCGTGCTGCTTAAGGCGCTCCCTTTTCCTGAGCCGGACCGGCTGGTTGCGCTCTCTGAAAGCTCCACAAAATCGCCGGTGATGGCAGTCGCCTACCCGAACTACCTCGACTGGCGGGCGCGGCAGGGAGTCTTCGAGAATCTTGGCGCGAGAATGCCGGCAGGCGGCGTGCTTACGGGCGACGGCGAGCCCGAGCGGGTGATCGGCCGCTGGGTGACCGCGAGTTTCTTTCCCACTCTCGGAGTGCGTCCGCAACTCGGGCGCTTCTTCGATGAGGTTGAAGACAAGGCGGGCGCGGAGCGCGTGATGGTCATCAGCTACGGCTTATGGCAGCGGCGCTTTGGCGGGGACCCGGATCTCATCGGTAAGACCATCTTCTATAACAGCGAAGGCTGGACGGTCATCGGCGTGACCCCGAGGGGTTTTGATTATTACGGCCAGACAAATGTGAACAACGATTTCTTCATTCCGCTTGGCCACCTCGCCGGTCAGCCGTACATGGGCGATCGTCACTCGCATGTTGTGTTCGTCACGGGACGGATGAAGCCCGGCGTTAGTATCGAGCAGGCGCGGACGGAAATGAATACGATCTCCGCGCAGCTCGAGGAGGAACATCCCGCATCGAACACTGGCAACAGCGCAGCGCTGACGTCGTTCCTGGATGATTACGTCGGCGATTCACGGCCCGCGTTGTTGGTGATCTCGGCGGTCGCAGGGTTTGTGTTGTTGATTGCCTGCGCGAATGTCGCGAACCTCCTTCTCGCCCGAGCCGCCTCCCGTCAGAAGGAGATCGCCCTGCGAATCGCGCTCGGCGCGGGACGCTGGCGCGTCGTGCGGCAGTTGCTGACCGAGAGCCTCGTGCTCGCTTTTGCCGGCGGAGCGCTGGGCTTGCTGATCGCCGTCTGGGGTGTTGATCTACTGATCAAACTCAATCCGGACGGCCTTCCGCGGTTGGAAGACATTGCGGTCGATCCGCGGGCACTCGGCTTCACACTGCTTGTGACGCTGTTGACTGGAGTCACCTTCGGCCTCGCTCCCGCGCTCCAAACTTCAAAAGTAGACTTGAATGACGCTCTGAAAGAAGGTGGCCGGCAAGCTTCAGGCGGCCGGGGCGCTCGGCGTTTGCGCGCTGCGCTGGTAATCGGTGAAGTGGCGCTGTCGCTGATGTTGCTCATTGGGGCCGGTCTGCTGGTCAAGAGCTTTCGGCAACTGATGCAGGTCGATCCGGGTTTTGACGCAAGGAACGTGTTGACGATGCGTCTGCGCTTGGCCGATGCAAAATACCGCGAAGCTTCGCAGACGACGGGTTTTCTCAAAGAGGTGATGCGCCGCGTAACCACGTTGCCAGGCGTGCGGCACGTGAGCGTGGCTACCGGATTCCCGCTCGGCCGCGGCAGCGATAACGGCTACTGGATCGAAGGGCAACCGGAGCCTCAAAAACCGGGAGATTGGTCGAGCGCCGTCAGTCAATCGGTCAGCGAGGACTATCATCAGACATTGGGAATCGCTCTCCTGACCGGACGATACTTCACCGAGCGTGACACGGCAGACGCCCCGCCGGTGATAATAGTCGATGAGAACTTTGTTCGCCGGCACTTCGAAGGCCACTCCATTAATAGTGCGCTCGGCACGCGGTTGCGCTTCGGTGGCAGCGGCGAGCCGTGGCGCGAGATCGTTGGCGTCGTGAGTCCGGTTCGGCATGTAGGGTTGGAAGAAGTTGGGCGTCTAGGGATTTACCGTCCCTGGCTGCAGATCAATCCGAGATGGCTTGCAGACTTTACTCGCTCGATGGATTTGATCGTAAAGACCGACACGGAGCCTGAAAGTTTCGTTGCGGCGATCAAGGGAGAAGTGCAAACCGTAGATCGAGACGTGCCGTTAGGAAATGTGCAGACTCTCGCATCGCTGCTCGATGAATCGATTGCGCCGCGCCGCTTCAGCTTGTTCCTGGTCGCGCTGTTTGCAGTCATCGCGTTGCTACTCGGTACCGTTGGGCTCTATGGCGTTATGTCGTATGCGGTTACTCAGCGCACGCGCGAGTTCGGCATTCGGGTAGCGCTCGGCGCTCAGCGGAACGATGTGCTCAGGCTGGTCATTGGACAGGGCATTGTTCTTTCGTTAAGCGGGGTGGCGTTAGGGCTTGCTGGATCGTTTGCGTTGACGCGACTGATGAGCAGTTTGTTGTTCAGCGTGAGTGCGACCGATCCGATCACGTTTGTAGTCGTGTCGCTGCTACTGACAAGCGTGGCGCTTGCGGCCTGTTATCTTCCCGCGCGCCGGGCGACGAAGGTAGACCCGATGATTGCGCTAAGATACGAATGAACAAATTGGCAATTGGCAATCGGCAATCGGCAATTTGGGAGGAACTAATGCAAAGTCTACTTCAAGACATTCGCTATGGCTCGCGCATGCTGCTCAAGCGGCCGGGCTTAACTTTTATTGCCGTGGTCACGCTGGCCCTGGGAATTGGGGCCAATACGGCTATCTTCAGTTTGGTCAATACCGTGTTGCTGAGACCGTTGCCAGTCGATCGACCAGAGCAACTGGTCTCGCTCAACAGCGAATCCTCGGCTGGTGATAACAACGTTCCGACGCTGTCGTATCCAAACTATCGCGACTATCGCGACCGCAACGACGTACTCACCGGCCTGCTCTGCTATCGCTTTTCGCCGATCAGTTTGAGCAACAGCGGCGTGAATGAGCGGATGTGGACCTATTTGGTTTCGGGTAATTACTTCGATGTCCTTGGGGTGAAGCCCGGGCTGGGTCGCTTCTTTACCCAGGAAGACGACAAGGCGCCGGGAGCGCATCCGGTCGCGGTCATCACTTACAACTGCTGGCAAAAACGCTTCGCGGGCGCTCCGGACGTAGTTGGCAAGAGCGTGATCATCAACGGGCGTAGCTTTTCGATTATCGGCGTCGCGCAGCAGGGCTTTCATGGATCGGAGATCAGCTACGTACCTGAGATGTGGTTTCCGATGATGATGCTGGCGCAGATCGAACCGGGCGACAATTATCTGGAAGACCGCGACACAGCCAACTTCTTCGTCCAGGGCCGCTTGAAACCCGGCGTTACCACGCCACAGGCAGAAGCCGAGCTCAAGGCCATCGCCGCGCAACTGGCGCGCGAACATCCCAACGAGAACGAAAACAAAACGATCGCACTGTCGCCGCCCGGCTTGTTCGGCGCGTTTATGCGCGGACCGATTGTGGGGTTTGCCGGAGTGTTGATGGCGGTGGTCGGATTGGTCTTGCTGCTGGCTTGCACGAATCTTGCGAACCTGTTGTTGGCGCGCGCGACCGAGCGGCGCAAGGAGATTGCGATTCGGCTGGCTATCGGCGCGAACCGCGGGCGTCTCGTTCGGCAACTGCTGACCGAAAGCGTCCTTTTGGCGTCCTGGGGCGGCGCGCTGGGATTAGGGCTCGCTTATTGGGTTGTGGATGCGATGATGGCGTTCAAGCCGCCGCTCGACATTCCGCTTTCGACAGAGTTGCACATTGATTATCGCGTGCTGCTTTTCACCGCCGCAGTCTCGGTGTTGACCGGCGTCGTGTTCGGGTTGCTGCCCGCGCTGCAAGCTACCAACACGGACCTCGTGCCCGCGTTAAAAGACGAAACTTCCATCAGCGGTTATCGCCGGTCCTGGCTGCGCAACGGACTGGTTGTGTTTCAAGTCTCGTTATCCCTGCTGCTGTTGATCTGCGCCGGTTTGGTCCTACGCGGTTTGCAACGCGCGCAGTTGCTCAGTCCCGGCTTCATAGCGCAACACGCGATCGAGATGTCCTTCGATCTGAACCTGCAAGGCTACGATGGGCCGCGCAGCAAGCAGTTCAAACGTGAATTGCTTGAACGTGTGCGCGCGGTCCCCGGCGTGCAGTATGCCGGGTTGTCGAACTTCGTTCCGCTCAGCATGAACATCAACAACAACAGCGTCTTCGTCGAGGGCGCGCCTCAGGAGCGCGGGGCGAATATTCCGATGACGATGACCTCCAGTGCGTCCCCGGGCTTCGTCCCGGCGTTGGGAGTGGACTTGCTGGAAGGCCGCGATTTCACGGAACAGGATGGCGATACAAAGCCGCGCGCGGCAGTGGTCAACGAGACCTTCGCCCGCCGCTTCTGGCTGGGCCAATCCGCGCTCGGCAAACGATTCAGCTTCGAAGGCGTCACCGGCCCGTGGATCGAGGTCGTAGGTGTGATGAGAGACGGCAAGTACTTTAGTCTCGGCGAAGACCCGTCGGCATTCGTCTATGTGACTCTGCGCCCGACAAACGGAAGCTACCTGACGCTGGTCGTTCGGACGGCGAGCGAGCCGCAAGGGGTGATCGGCGCGCTGAGCAGTGAGTTTCATCAACTCGACGCCAATCTGCCGGTCTACAGCATCAAGACGATGACCGAGCACATGGCTCTGCCGCTGTTTCCGGCGCGGGTAGCCGCGACGCTCCTGGGCAGTTTCGGTTTGCTGGCCTTGATTCTGGCGGCCATAGGGATCTTCGGGGTTATGTCTTACGCGGTCAGCCAGCGCACGCGCGAGATCGGCATTCGGATGGCGCTCGGCGCGGATGCCGGCAGGATTTTCAAGCTTGTGGTCGGGCACGGGTTGAAGCTGATCTTGCTCGGTCTGGGTATCGGCCTGGTCGGCGCCTTTGCCGGAACGCGGTTGATGTCGAGTTTGCTCTATGGCGTGAGCGCTACCGATTCGGTCACGTTTGCGCTCATCGCGTTGCTGCTCACGGGGGTGGCGATGCTCGCCTGTTATCTGCCGGCGCGTCGCGCGACGAAAGTAGACCCGATGATCGCGCTCAGATACGAATAGGTTTCTGGTTTGTGGTTTTTAGTTTCTGGTGTGAATGCTGAAGACCGATTGCTTTTCGAACAAGAAACTACAAACCAGAAACCAGAAACCACAAACCAGAAACCTGGAGGTGAACGATGGAAGCCCTTTGGAACGACGTTCGTTACGGTTTGCGACTCTTGCTCAAGCGTCCCGGTTTTACTGCTGTGGCCGTGGTCGCGCTGGCCTTAGGAATCGGCGCTAACACTGCCATCTTCAGCGTGGTGAATGCAGTGCTGCTGCGCTCACTTCCTTACACTGACCCAGACCGGTTGGTGATGGTATGGGAAGCGAACCCGAGAGGGAATATGCGGAATGTCGTCTCGCCGGCGAACTTTCTGGACTGGCGAGATCAGAGCACCGTCTTCGAACAGATGGCTATGTTCGTCGACGCGCGGTTCAACCTGAACGGCACTGACGAGCCAGAGGAGCTTCCGACTCAGATTGCGGATGTGAACCTGTTTTCGGTGTTGGGGGCAACCCCCTTGCTGGGACGCACATTTATTCAACAGGACAGCGCGGCCGGGACAGACAACGTTGCGATTTTGAGTCGCGGGCTGTGGCAGCGACGGTTCGCTGGAGACCCCGAGATTATCGGCAAGACTATCGCGCTCAATGGCGAAAACTTTACGATCGTCGGAGTCATGCCCGCGGACTTCCAAATGTTCGTCAAGCAGGGCTCGCAGATCGGTAAGCCGGTTGATCTTTGGTTGCCGTGGACCTACAACCCTCAAGCTCGGATTCGGCGCGGCCGCGCATGGATGGCAGTCGCCCGACTAAAGCCCGCCGTCAATGTGGAACAGGCGCAATCCGAAATGAGCTCGATCGCAGCGCGCTTTGAGCAGCAATATCCCGACTTCAACAAAGGGTGGGGCGTAAACATAGTGCCGCTGCGCGATCAGCTTGTCGGGGATATCAGGCCCGCGCTGTTAGTGCTATTGGCAGCGGTTGGTTTCGTGTTGCTTATCGCCTGCGCGAATGTGGCCAACTTGCTTTTGGCTCGTGCCGCGACGCGTCAGAAAGAGATTGCGATTCGCATTGCGCTGGGAGCGGGCCGATGGCGCGTGATACGGCAACTGCTCACTGAGAGCGTGCTCCTATCCATCGTTGGAGGCGCGGCCGGACTGCTGCTGGCCCTGTGGGGAACCGAACTGTTGCTTGCCCTGGGTCCGCGAGACTTGCTGGGGATCGACAGCGTTGGGATTGATCGTCGAGTGCTGTTGTTCACCGCCGCGGTTTCGATGATTACCGGGTTGGTGTTCGGCGTCGTACCGGCAGTCTCGGCGTCACGCACAAACCTCAACGAAACGTTGAAGGAAGGCGGCCGCGATCGAAGCGGCGGAGGCCGCAGCCGGCGGCTACGCAATGCATTCGTCGTAGTCGAAGTCGCTTTAGCGCTCGTGCTGCTGATCGGGTCGGGATTGATGATCAGGAGCTTGTGGCGGCTGCAATCGGTTGACCCGGGCTTCAACTCTTCCAATCTGCTGACGGCTCGGCTGCTTCTGCCGGGTTCCAGGTACGGACAGGCCACCCAGCGCACTGAGTTCTTCAAACAGATCGTTGAGCGATTGCGGGCACTGCCCGGCGTGCGAACCGCGACGGCGATCGACGCGATGCCTCTGGGAGGGCCCGGATCGGGCACCGGTTTTACTATAACCGGAAAGCCGCTTCCAGCAGCCGGCGAGGGGCCTGGCTGCGACGTGCGCGTCATCGCACCCAACTACTTCGAAGCGATGGGCGTTCCATTGTTGCAGGGGCGAACGTTCACTGAGCGAGAGGCCACCGAGGTCTCGAGGGTCGTGGTAATAAACAAGTCGCTGGCGGATCGATACTTTCCCGGCGAGAACCCGCTCGGGAAGAAGATCGCAATCGAGATGAGCGATAAGCCGGTGCCTAGCGAGATCGTAGGAATAGTCGCCGACGCCAAGTACGCCGGGTTGGATCGCGAGACTAAACCGATGGCTTACTGGCCGCATCCGGAGCTTGCGCGTTCTTCTATGACTCTGATTGTTCGCACCGAGTCCGATCCGCTCGCATTGTCATCCGCGCTCAGGCGCGAGGTGCAGGCGATGGACAAGGACCAGCCGATCGCCGATGTGCGAACGATGGAGCAGTTGGTGAACGACTCGATTGCGCGCACTCGATTCAGCGCTTTCCTGCTTGCGGTGTTTGCGGGTGTCGCGTTGGCGCTCTCAGCGGTGGGGATTTACGGGGTGATGGCGTATTCGGTCGAACAGCGAACTCACGAGATCGGGATTCGAATGGCGTTAGGTGCAGACCGCGGAGACGTCGTTGCAATGGTTGTGCGACAGGGGATGACACTTGCCGCCGTAGGGCTCGTGATTGGTCTCGGCTCAGCCTTTGCGCTGACCCGGTTCCTATCAACTCTGCTTTATCAGGTGAGTGCTACGGACGCCGGTAGTTTCGCGTCGGTTTCGATAGCCCTCGCCGCGGTGGCCCTCGTTGCGAGTTTGATCCCCGCGTACCGGGCGACGAAGGTGGACCCGATGATAGCGCTGAGATACGAATAAAAGTTCAGGGTTCAGGGTTCAGGGTTCAGGGTTCAGGGTTCAGGGTTCAGGGTTCAG
>JBBPIG010000004.1:0-68879 GCA_038040445.1 Acidobacteriota bacterium
CGATCGCAACGGGAGTGGAACGCGGTGCCGCCTAACAAAGGGATGGAGCTGACAGGCAAAAGCGACACGCCCTTTGCAAAGAGAAGAGCAAAGGGCGTGTCGCTTTTGCCTGCAGCTCATCCCAGGCGTTGGGCAGACGCGCGATCAGTTCCAAGTCTGAAACCCGGAAATGGAGGGAGACCATGTCTCAACTGCTTGCGACAGTGTTTGCATTAATGCTAATCGGTCTTAACAGTTGTAGCCGATCATCTTCTGCGGAGGATTCACATATGACTGCTGATTTGGAACGTCTCAATCAGATGTGGGAGCGAGCTTGGCTAGACAAGGATGTAGCGCTGGTCGAAAAACTGATGGCAGATGAGTATGTGTATATCGCCGCCAACGGCCAAATGCTGGATCGCCAGGCCATCCTCAAGATCATTCGGTCGCCAAGCTATCACCTAGACAACGGCACACGCACCGAAGTGATAATCAAACCTGTCGGGGAGGATGCCGCCGTGGTTGTGCATCGCTCGCAGGCGGAAGGCGGGTTCGAGGGGAAGTCCTTCAAAGATGACCATAGATGCACAATGCTATGTGTCCGGCGTGGCGGTGAGTGGCGAGTGATATTAGAGCAATGTTCGCCAAACAATCCATGAGGCACTTGCGGGATCAGATTCAGGGCGGCGGGCGCTGCCCAACAACTTAAGAATGACAACACGGCGTTCGACGCGAGCGCGCAAACGCACGCTTCATTGTGACTCGGTGTGCCGCTCGCGCGCCGCGTCAACTTTCCGTTAGCACGCCGCCGAACTTGCGATAAGCATTCTTGAGAGACGGAGTAAGCGCTTCCTTTAAGGCACAAAGTCCGCTGCCCAATACCTCGCAGACAAAGAACCTCGTGCGAATGAAAAAGTTCCCGTGCGCATTTACGCCGAGCCGAAAGCGTTCTTCACCAACTGCTGCTGCTCCATCTGATGAATAGTATGCGAGCCAGTAGCGGGGCTAGCGCTCGGCGGCCGGCCGACATAGAGCAGATTTCGCTCAGGCCCGACAAGTTTCAGAAGGCGCGGCTCCATGAATGACCATCCGCCCATGTTCTCAGGCTCTTCCTGGACCCATCGAACGTCACTCCCGTTTGGGAAGCGATTGAGTTGCTCAACCAGAAGGTTCCTCGGAAAGGGATAGAATTGTTCCACACGCACGATAGCGCTGCTCGAGTCATCACGCTTCTTTCGCTCGGCGACCAAGTCGTAGTGGACCTTGCCGCTGCACAGCAAAACTCGAGTCACCTTAGCTGAGACGGCCGAGTCATCGCCGATCACCGGCAGGAATCCGCCGCTAGTGAACTGCTCAATTGCGGACGCAGCTTCGGGATGCCTCAGCAGGCTCTTCGGTGTTATCACCACCAGCGGCTTGATTACCTTCTGTAGTCCCTGCCGCCTCAGCACGTGAAAGTACTGTGCGGCAGTCGACGGGTTCACAACCTGCATATTCCCTTCCGCGCAAAGCTGAAGGAAGCGCTCGATCCTCGCGCTTGAATGCTCCGGACCCTGGCCTTCGTAGCCGTGCGGCAACAACAGCCCGAGGCGAGTCCGCTGGTTCCACTTCTCTTCCCCGGGTGCGATGAACTGGTCCACGATCACTTGAGCCGCGTTGATGAAGTCGCCGAATTGCGCCTCCCACAGCACCAGCGCGGAGGGCGCCGCGATGCTGTAGCCGTACTCGAAGCCGAGCGCCCCCGCTTCAGACAAAGGGCTGTCGTAGATCTCGTACTTCGCGCCCTTCTCCGATAGCTGAGCGAGCGGCGCCCATTCCTCGCCCGTCTGCGTGTCCGTGAACGCCGCGTGACGATGGCTGAACGTACCACGAACGGTATCCTGACCTGTGAGCCGCACCCGCGTGCCTTCGATCAGCACCGAGCCGAACGCGAGCGCTTCTGCCATGCCCCAATCGACCGGCGTCGCGCCTTCAACCATCTTGGCTCGCCGTGCAAGCAAGCCGACGATCTTGGGATTCAGATTGAACCCGCGAGGCACCGTAGTGATTGCATGCGCGATCGTGCGAAGCGTCTGTTGATCGACGCCGGTCGCGATCACTTCAACGGTTTCAGGTTCGGGCTCGTGAGCGGGCAGCGCGATTTGAGTGTCTTGTTTCTCGACGATCGCTTTCGCTCCAAGCTGTGCGTTCTCGTAGCGCCGGGTTCGCTCATCCATAAGCGTTGCGATTAAGTCTTCGGTCATCACGCCCTCAGCGATCAGCTTCTTTGCGTACAGCGCCCGAACGCCGGGGTGCTCGCGGATTCGCTGATACATCACCGGCTGAGTGTAAGTCGGCTCGTCGCCTTCGTTGTGACCCAGCCGCCGAAACCCGATCACGTCGATCACCACGTCCTTCTGATACTTCTGCCGATAGTCGAGCGCGATCTGAAGCACGTTGTAGGCGCCTTCGACATCGTCGCTGTTCACGTGAAAGACCGGCGCCTGGATCATCTTCGCGATGTCGGTGCTGTAAGTCGACGAACGTCCTTCTTCGGGCGGCGTGGTGAAGCCGAGCTGGTTGTTTGTGACGATGTGAATCGTCCCGCCGGTTTTGTAGCCGAGCAACTGCGACAGGTTGAGCGTCTCAGCCACGATGCCTTCGCCCGCAAACGCCGCGTCGCCGTGAAGCAGAACCGCCAGCGTGCTCGAGCGCTCGCCGTCGATGTCTTGCCGCGCGCGAACAATTCCCTCGACGACCGGATTGACGAATTCGAGGTGGCTGGGGTTCGGTACTACCGCGAGCGCGACCTCGCGGCCGCTTGCAGTCTCACGCACGCCGCTCGCGCCCTGATGATACTTAACGTCGCCCTGGTCGTGTGGAAAGTTTGGATGAATCGATCCTTCAAAGCTTGTAAAGATCCGCTCGCACATTTTGCCGATTACATTCGCGATCACGTTCAACCTGCCGCGGTGGGCCATGCCGATCGTTATGTCGTCGATGCGGCGCACGGCGGCGCTCTCGATCAATTGATCGAGCACGGCGATGACAGTTTCGTTGCCCTCGATTGAGAATCGCTTTTGTCCGAGATACTTCGTCCCGAGGAATTTTTCAAACAACTCGGCTGAGATGAGCTTCCACAAAATCTGCTTCTTCACTTCAACGGGAACTGGCGGCCGTGCCGTTTCAACCCGCGCGCGAATCCACTCCTTCTCCTCGGGAGTCTGGATGTTGCGATACTCGATGCCGACCTTCCCGCAGTAGTACTCGTGCAGACGGTCGACGATCTCCCGCAGCGCCGCCGTCTCCGCTTCCCCGACGCCGCCGATGATGAACTGGCGGTCGAGGTCCCAGATCGTCAGACCGTAGGTCTCGATGTCGAGCTCGGGGTGATACTGGACAGTTTTGCAGCCAAGCGGGTCGAGGTCCGCGATCAAGTGTCCGCGAACTCGATATGCGTTGATCAGCTCGAAGACGCGCGCCTGCTTGCGGACAACATCGATGTGGCGCTCTTCACCCAGTATCGCCGGGTTGACGTCCATCGCCCATCGATACGGCCGATAGCGGATGCCGAGGTCGGCGAAGATATCGTCATAAAATTCGTGTTGACCGCGAAGCAACTCGTCGATCAGCGCCAGGAATCCGCCCGACTCGGCGCCCTGGACGATGCGATGATCGTAGGTGCTGCTTATGGTCATCGCCTTGCCGATGCCAATGCGCGAGAGACCTTCGGGCGACATCGCCTGGTACTCGGGCGGATAAGCGATCGCGCCGGTTGCGACGATCACCCCTTGCCCGGACATCAATCGCGGATTCGACGCCGTCGTGCCGATCGTGCCCGGATTGGTCAAACTAATGGTCGTTCCTTGAAAGTCTGAGACCTGAAGCTTGCCGGCGCGCGCGCGGCGGATGACATCGTCGTAAGCATCGAGCAGTTGTGAAAAAGTCAGCGTGTCAGCTTCCTTGATGTTCGGAACAAGCAGCGTGCGAGTTCCATCCTTTCGAGCGACGTCGACCGCCACGCCAAAGTTCACTTGCCGGTGACGCACGCGAAACGCTTTTCCATCCACCTCCTCAAATGAATCGTTGAGCTGGGGGAAACTCTCGAGCGCTTTCAGAATCGCACGCACGACCACGTGGGTGTACGAGACCTTGCGGCCCGAGGTGGCGAGGTGTTTAGTGATGAGCCGGCGATTGTCATCCAACAGCTTGATTGCGATTTGCCGCTGCGAAGTAGCGGTCGGGACCGGTAGACTCGCTTCCATGTTCTCGGCTAGCCGAAGCGCGGGACCTCGGAGGGGTAAACGCTCGACCTGTTCCGATTGAGCAACCGCGGGACGGGGAGCGCTCGGCTGAGGGGCTGCCGCCTGCGCCTCAGCTTTGATGGAGACAGCTTGAGTCGAAGCAGAACCGCTCGCCGGCGGTGTTTGCGATGAAGGCGCGGTTTGGGCGGGGCTCGACGCCCAATCGTAAGTCGTATGCAGCCCGCCCCGCGGTTGTGCCGGCTCGGTCGATCGCCCTGCATTGTCCGAAGCCCTCGCTGGTTCGCTCGAGCCCGGCGTTTTGCCGGTCGCGGCTCCAGTTGTGTCGTTGCCAACGAGCAACTCGCGAAAGTATGCGCTCCATTCCTGGTCAACCTCGGCCGGGTTGCGCTCATACTGGCGCAGAAGCTCGCTGACGTAATCAGCGTTGACGCCGAACTCGTCGGCGATTAATTGATCGAGCTGCGCCTCGGTCATTTGTTTGATTGTGGCCATCGTTTTCCTCGTCGATAGAATTTAGAGTCTAATCCGCGCGGCAGCGGTTAACAACTGTGGGAGCTTGGCGACAATCCCAACGGGATTGCGGCTCAAAGCCCAAGGTTGCCGGACTCGGCTACCGGACGGCGTGCATGCCGGGGGCAATCCCAACGGGATTGCGACTCAGAGCCCAAGGTTGCCGTACTCGGCTACCTTGGGGACCGCGCGCACACAGGGCGACAATCCCAACGGGATTGCGACTCAGAGCCCAAGGTTGCCGTACTCGGCTACCTTGGGGACCGTGCGCACACAGGGCGACAATCCCAACGGGATTGCGGCTCAGAGCCCAAGGTTGCTTTACTCGGCTACCTTGGGGAGGGCGTGCGAAAACTATCAAGCCAATTGTGGTTGCGTCGCCGACCGCCGTTTGGATCGTTCAAAACATGTTTATCTTACCGATGCGGGACACAACCCCGTTGGGGTTGCGACTGAATCACCGCTGCCCCCCAAGGTAGCCGAGTACGGCAACCTTGGGCTCTGCGCTGCAATCCCTTTGGGATTGCCTTGCGGAGCTAGGCTGCAATCGCTTTGTTGCCGCATGGTAGATCATGCTGCGTTGGTTGCAGACCGCAGCCGTCCTGGCGTGTCGCTTGTTCGGCCGCTCCGTCGTGGGATAAACTTCAACGTGGCCCTTTCAATGAACCCGAGAGCACGCATTCGTCGTACAGATAGCGGCTCTCCGTTCATCAACTTTCGACTGGAGAAACATAGTTGAAGAAGTTAACGCTGACAATCCTCCTGCTCACCTTGCTGTCGCTCGCCGCGGCGGCTCAAACGCAAGCGCCCGGGCAGTCGGTCTCCGCTACCGCGCCAGTCGCCGCGTCTACCGATCTTCGGCAAGAGACCTTTGATGTGGTGTGGACAACGGTCAAAGAAAAGCATTTCGATCCCGACTTCGGCGGCGTCAACTGGGACAAGGTGCGCGAGCAATATGCCCCCAAAGTCGCCGCAGTCAAGAGCAATCAGGAGCTATACCTCATCCTTCAAGCGATGCTCGGTGAGCTTCATCAATCGCACTTCAGCATCATCCCACCCGAGGCGATCGTCGACGACGACTCGAAAGAACCCAAGGGCGGCGGCATCGGGCTCGACATTCGTCTGGTCGACGGACAAGTGATCATCAACAGGGTTGAGGCAGGCTCTAAGGCTTCCGTGGCCGGCTTGCGGCCCGGCTTTATCATCAAGAAGATTGACGACATGACGATCGATCAAATCCGCCAGCGCTTCGCGAAGAGCACCGAGTCGCCGGCCATCACCCGCACTCGAATAACCCGCGTTGCGCTTGCCCGCATCAACGGCAAACCGGAGACGACCGTTCGGCTCACCTACCTCGACGAAGCCGACCAAGCTCGCGAAGTAACGGTCGAACGCGAGAAGCTCAAGGGAGAGATGTCACCTCGCTTCGGGAACTTCCCGCCTCAATATGCCGAGTTCGAATCGAAGCGGCTTGCGGGAGGAATTGGCTACATCAGGTTCAACGTCTTCGTCACGCCGCTGATGGACAGAATTCGCGGAGCGATTCGCTCGATGCCCGACGCGCCCGGGATAGTCATCGACCTGCGCGGCAACCCGGGCGGTTTTGGCGGTATGGCTCCGGGCATCGCCGGACAGCTCGAAGCAAAGCAGACCTCGCTCGGCGTCATGAAGGGCCGCGCGAGTCGGCTGGCCTTCATCGCCTTTCCGCAGAAAGACGCGTACCTCGGCCCGGTCGTCATACTGGTTGACGGAGGCAGCGCTTCGACCAGCGAAATCTTTGCGGCCGGGCTTCAGGAGAACGGGCGGGCCACGATAGTCGGGGAACGAACGATGGGAGCAGCGCTGCCGTCGATCTTTGGCAAGCTCCCAACCGGCGCGCTGTTTCAGTACGCCATTGCGGATTTCAAAACTCCAAACGGCGTGTTGATCGAAGGAGTCGGCGTGAAACCCGACATCGAAGTCAAACTCACTCGCCGCGCTTTGCTCGAGGGTCGCGATCCTCAGCTTGACGCTGCGGTAAGCATCATCGATCAGAAGAACTCGAAACAACGGCGGGTGTCGGCTGGCAGGTGACTCTTGCTGGTCACTTCCCATGCACTAGCCGCTCGCATTGAGAAAGGATGAACTTATGAAACGAACTCTCACGCTCATGATTCTTTGTCTGGCAGTCGCAGTCACCGCGCTGGCTCAACAGAAGCCCGCTGATCAAGGCGCCAAGCCGCCTGATCAAACCATGAAACCGGCAGCCGCGATGCCTACTGTCGATCAGATTCTGGACAAATACGTGCAGGCGCTTGGCGGAAAGGCCACGATCGAGAAGTTCACCAGCTCGGCGTCAAAAGGCTCATTCGAAATCCCGACTTTCGGCGCGAGCGGGACGGCCGAGATCTGGGAGAAGGCGCCGAACAAGACGGCCTTGAGGTTGGACATCCCCGGCTTCGGAATCGTGCAAGAAGGCTTCAACGGAACCGTTGCCTGGTCTCAGGATCCGCAGAGCGGGTTCCGCGAAAAGACCGGCGCGGAACTCGCCACTACGAAGCTTGATGCGGATTTCTACAAGCCGATAAGGCTCAAACAGCTCTATCCAAAAATCACAGTAAAGGGCAAAGACAAGATCGGCGACAAGGATGTTTACGTGCTGGAGGCGGCGCCGGCAGAAGGTTCACCGGAAACGTGGTACTTCGATGCGGCGAGCGGTCTGCTGTCGCGCATGGATATCGAGCGCGAGTCGCCGCAGGGCAAGATGGCGGTGCAGGTCTTTACGGAGGACTACAAGGACGTCGATGGAATGAAGGTCCCGCACACCGTCCGTCAGGTGACTCCCGCCTTCACGATCATCATCAAGGTTGATGAAGTGAAGCACAACGTTCCGATCGACGAAAGCAAGTTCAACAAGCCCGCGGCGCAGTAATAACTAATCCAGGAGAATCGGCGCGCGGACGGACGGCCCATCCGCGCGCCGCCCTTCCACTCAACCTCGTTCAGTGACCGGGTTTCGAGCGTGGCAGGCTCGGTTCCTGAATGCTATTCTTGCAGACTTCTCAGCCAGATCCCGACGGAGGTTGTTATGAAGCGAATCGTGGTCGCCGCTTGCTTGCTTGCCGCGCTGTTCCCGCCCGTCACATTTTCAATCCCTCGCCCTCAAGCCTCGGCTACCCGCGCTCGAGAATACCGGAAAGCACACGAAGCGGAAATCATCGCCGAGCTTACGGACCTGCTCTCAATCCCGAATGTCGCGTCGGACACGGTGAACATCCGGCGCAACGCCGCGAGATTGATCGAGATGATGAGCCGCCGGGGAATCGAGGCGCGATTGCTCGAAGGCAAGGGCTCACCCGCCATTTTTGGCGAGTTGAAGACGCCTGGCGCGACTCGGACGGTAGGCATCTATGCGCACTACGATGGGCAGCCGGTTGAACCGTCGAAGTGGTCAAGCGATCCATTCAAACCCACGCTGCGTGATAAGCCGCTCGAAGCGGGCGGTCGAAACATACCCTTTCCACGAGCCGACGAGAAGTTTGATCCCGAGTGGCGCATCTACGCGCGGTCTGCTTCTGACGACAAGGCGCCCATCATCGCGATGCTTACGGCGCTCGATGCTCTGAAAGCCTCAAACGCGAACCCCACCTCGAATCTCAAATTCCTTTTGGACGGCGAAGAAGAAGCGGGTTCGCCTCATCTGGGCGATATCGTTAACCGCAACGCTCAACTGCTCGGCGCGGACGTGTGGATCTGCGCGGACGGGCCCGTGCACCAGTCGCGGCGGCAGCAACTCTATTTCGGCGTGCGCGGGATAGTCAAAGTAGACATCACGGTCTATGGCGCGAATCGCGCCCTGCACAGCGGGCACTACGGCAACTGGTCGCCGAATCCCGGTATGCGGCTGGCGAAACTGCTCGCGAGCATGAAAGACGACAACGGCCGGGTGTTGGTGGAAGGCTTCTACGACGGGGCTGTGCCTCTTGGCGCGGAGGAAAAGAAGGCGTTGAAAGAGATGCCCGGTACCGACGCCGACTTGATGCGAGAGTACGGGTTGGCGGCCACCGACGGCGGGGGGCGGTCGCTCGGCGAACTGATCAACGAGCCGTCGCTCAACATCGACGGCCTGCGCAGCGAAGACGTCGGCCGGCAGTCGCGTACAATCATACCGGCCGAAGCGACAGCCACCGTCGATCTCCGGCTGGTCAAAGGAATCGAGCCCCGGCGGCAGGTGGATCGGCTGATCGCGCACATCAAGAAGCAGGGCTACTTCGTCGTGGGTGAAGAGCCGAATGCGGAAACTCGATTGAAGCATCCGCTGATCGCGCGTGTCGCGAGTGAAGAAGGTTATCCGGCGGTGCGCACGCCGATGAATCTTCCAATAGTGAAGCAGATAATCAACGCGGTCGAGAGGGCCATCGGGCGGCAGCCGGTGATGCTGCCGACGATGGGCGGCAGCGGTCCGTTGTGGGCGATCGATGTCACAACGAAAGCTCCTCAAGTGGGAGTGCCGATCGTTAATCACGACAACAATCAGCACAGCTCGAATGAGAATCTGCGAATTCAGAATCTGTGGGATGGCATAGAGATCTTCGCGGCGTTGCTGACGATGTAGGATCGACTTCAGTGTGTGAGTTCGTATTCCAGTACGGTGTCCGCGAGCCCCAGTGACGAGCCTGGAACTACCAGCGGCGTCTGCGAAGCAGCGTTGCCACGAGGAGCCCGCAGTCTACTGTTGTCCCACGTGCCGGTTTCAGTGATGGCTGCGAGCGCCGTCGCCAACAGCACCGCAGCCTCTAGCATCAGTCTCTGGTGAGATTGTGTGTACTCAGTCAGCGCGGACGAATAGACCGACACAGCTCCGTACATCGTGGCGTTCTTCATGATCGGGAAGACTGCAAGCGTAAGATAGCCTGCGATCTGCTCGCCGAGTGACGGTGGGAGGTCGAGTTTCGGATCAGTGTTGCAGAACGGTGCGCGATTAGCAAGCACCCAGCCTGTCACGCCTTCGCCGGACGCGATCTTGCGTCCTTCTAGGAACATCGAGTGTGAGCCGGCCGCGTGTACGACTACGTTGTTGCCGGTCTCCGGCTCAACCAGCGTGATAGCACACATACAATAGGGTACAACCGCCTTGAGCTTCTCTGTGAACGCCGCCACCATTTCATCGCGATAGCGGGCGCCTATCACTGCCTGCGCGAGCTCGCATAACGCATTCATTTCATCGCGAACTTTTTCGCCTGGAGGGCAGTCTTGCTCTGCAAAGCCTGCTGCGGGAGGGACTCGGCGCGCGGCTTCGGAAAGCTGCTCAATTGGTTCGATCCCGAACGTTGGCAGCGGCGAGCCGCGATGCGCCCGAATCTCCGCTTCGAACTCCGGCAAGTGAGCGATGAAAATACCTACCACGCGCGGATCGTATTGCGTGCCGCGTCCGCGCATGATCAGGTCAATAGCTTCTTCGCGAGACATGCCTTTGCGGTACTGGCGGTCCTCCCGCACGGCATCGAAGCAGTCCACAACAGTCAATATCCGCGCAGTCAAAGGTATACCTTCGCCGCTCAGACCGTCAGGATAACCTTTGCCATCCCAGCGCTCGTGATGATGCCTCACGACAGGCACGACCGGGTAGGGAAACTCGACACGGCTGAGGATCTGCGCCCCGGCGATTGTATGGATCTTCATCTTCTCGAACTCGGCGGCGTTGAGCTTGCCGGGTTTATTTATAATATAGTCTGGCACGGCGATCTTGCCTATGTCGTGCAGAAGCGCGCCTGCCTTGAGCGCGGCGATCTCGGCGGGCGAGCATCCCATAATGCGCGCGACACCTGCGGCGTAGATCTGCACGCGAACGACGTGCTCGTGAGTTACTTCGTCTTTAGCATTGATCGCGACCGCCAGGGCTTCAATTGTTTCGCGATGCGCTTTCTCCATCACCTCTATTCGCTTTTGTATGCTGTCTTGATACAGTCGCTGGCCGAAATACAAAGCTATGAAGAGAGGCCCGCCTATTACGGCGATGATTTTCAAGTCATGTTGAAGTGCATAGTACATCAAAGCGGCGACGGCACTTGTGGGGAGAAACATGGGAACGGCCCAAAGAAACCCTTTGAATACATCGGCTGCGCGATTATCTTGGCGCAACACGAACAAAGTGGACAACAACGCCACGTTCATCGCAATCTGCACCACGCTCCCTACCAGCATTGCGACGGCCGCCGCGAGTAGAGTGCGATTGAGCCCCGTCCCTGCCTCCTCGCCAAAGCCGTAGTGCAGCGTGGCGCCGAGAGTGAAAGAAGCGGCGGCGGCAGCGAGCGACATCATGCCGGATGAGAAAAGGTCGCTGGAAAGACGGCGCACAGTGCGACGCGATGAAGTGAATCCCTCAATACCAGCAAGAGCCACTGCCGGAGAGGGCCCAAACCAGCACGCCACCAGAAGGACGATTGCATCTGTTAGAGTGAACACAATCCTGTCTTGTGTGAACTTGAGACCTACGGGCAATCGGAAGTGTTGAACGAACAGACCGGCAGTGATTATCACCGGCACCAGTGCCAGAAAAGTGAGTTGCTCTCGCCACCCATAGCTCTTGCAAATCGTCGCAACGGCAATAAGCCACGCGGCGAACCCTGCCGCGCTGACTGCCACTTGATACCCGTAACTATTCCGATTTGTTCGTCCGTTCGTCATTACCGCCCGCCTTGCCAGCTACTCCTTCCTTAGTTCTTCAGGTGCAAAAAGATTGTGTCGTAATAACCGCAAAGCGTGAAACCAGCCTTGTGATAGAAGGCTTGCGCTTGCTTATTCTGCTCGTTCACGAGGAGGCATATTGACTTCGCGCGTTGTAGGAGGTTGCGGCTCAACTGAGAAAGACAGCGTAACCCATAGTCTTTGCCGCGCTCGTCAGGGTCGACGTAGATTCCTTCGAGATAAACGCAATCGGGCGTGTCGCACATGATGTCGGCGTTGAAGATCAACCGCCCGTCTTCTATCCATACCCAGACACGGCCCTGCTCGATACGGCGCAGCCATCGCTGTTGAAAGCCTGCGGCATCGGCCTCGAGCGGGTCGACTCCGCTTTCGGCAATAACCATTTGGGCATACACAGGCAATACGATCTCTAAATCATCTGACGTGGCGAGGCGCAGGCCTCCCACCGGCTCGGGCACTTCCAAGGGCTGCCGCTGTTCGAATAAGAGCTCGCGGCAAGCTCGACGCGGCGTTTGCCCGCTCCGCGCATAGTAACTCCAAAAGCGCTCGACCTTTTCGCGCTCACCCAAAATCATGTAGGTGGAGGGACAGTATTGGGCGAGCTGAGCAAAAGCCGCCAAGGCGCCTTCGCTCGCTTCCACGAGCGTGGCATGGCCCATCAGGGCGACTCCTTCCAACCGGCCATTCCTATCCCGGCAACCGTAAAACGTGCCGCGATTGAAATCGCTCACCAGGCCGTTGTCGCGGATGAAACCAGCCATGAAAACGGTGTGGACCGGGCGCTCGCCAAGAAAAGCAAGAACTTCAGCCTGGTGCTCAGCGCTGAGCGCGTGGATTGTCAATAAGCTGGCGCTTTCCGAAAGCGGCTCAAACGCCATTGCTGCGAATTCTTGTCTATCAGCCGCTGACAACATGAAGCTGCTCCTTATGGTTTCTGACGCTATCAGTTCGAGTCAACACACGTCACAGACGTAACGTGAGGTCTCGGTGCCTCGCCGACATTTTCAGAATAGACTACGGTTCCACTATCTCGATGGTGTCGCCAGGCTCACCGCCCACTGTCGCACCGTTTGACTGCGCAATGGTATCGCCCAGCAACATTCCGTCGCCCAGCAACATTCCGTCGCCTAGCAACATTCCGTCGCCTAGCAACATTCCGTCGCCTAGCAACATTCCGTCGCCTAGCAACATACCGCAGGCGAGGAAAGGCGAGCCATCACCCAGCAGCATTCCGCTACTGACTAGAATGTTGTCGCCCAGCAGCATCCCGCTCGACATCATCGTAGTATCACCCAGCAGCATGCCGTTGCTGAGGAGAATACCGTCCCCCAGCAACATTCCCAGGCCGTAGATCTTCTGGTACTGGGTGATGAGATTGTCTCCAGTGACATAAGTGTAGTTTGTGATGATGCCCCGTCCCCAATTAAATGTTTGTGTGGCGATAGTTGATTGAGGGACAGGAGGCGTATTCGTGATCAACAGAGGCGAACCGAGCGCTGTGCTATTGGTCAGATCAGTGCGAACCGCTTTGGCCAGACGCATTGCCCCTTCGATGTTCACCTCTCCCGCGCCCTGCTCGAGCATATTGAAGCCAGCCAGCGGCTGCGCGGTGTACATTAAGATCGCCTTGACCATGTTCGGGGTCAGATTTGGATTGGCCTGCAGCAACAACGCCGCAGCGCCCGCTACTATAGGCGTAGCCATCGACGTGCCGCTCAGGAACATCATGTCTTTCTGTTCAACAGCGGTCTTAGTGGCGTCTAATTGCGGATTCGTTGTTACGAGCAGGTTGCCCTGCGCTTCGGCCGAGATAAGCTTGTTGCCGGGAGCAACGACGTCAGGTTTGATCAGGTTGTCGTAGTGCTTGACGCCTTGCGTGTCCGTCCAGTAGCTGCGCGTCGGACCGCGTGAGCTGTACGTTGCGACGCTATCGTCGCTTCGCGCATCGGTTGCGTAAGTGTTGGACGCGCCAACAGTGATCGCCGACGGCTCGTTGCCCGGTGAATGTATAGATCCGTAAATTTTTTGGCCGAGGCTGTTTTTGCCGTTATTCCCGGCGGCGGCCACGCATACTATACCTGCGTCAACCAGCCGACGCACAGCACGGCACGCAGGGTCGTTCCTGTAAGAATCAATAGACAGAGCGCCGAGACTCATGTTGACCACACGGATGTTGTAGGTCGCGCGATTGGTCATCACCCAATCAAGAGCGCTCAAAAGCGCGGACGTAGTACCCTTACCCTGCGAGTTCAAAACACGAAGGTTAATCAGGTTAGCATTGGGCGCAATGCCCTGGTACGCGCTCGGGACGCCGGTGCCCGTGCCGTTACCGCCCACCAGTCCAGCGACGTGAGTGCCATGGCCAAATGGGTCACTTGTATTTATCCCCTCGCCCGTGAAGTCCACGTTCGCTACGATACGACTGCTGGCATTGCCGCCGGTATTAAACGAAAGGTGCGGGTTGTAGATACCGGAATCAAGTACTGCGATGCCGATGCCCGTTCCGTTGAGTCCGCCGTTACCAGACTGTTGACGCATCGCCTCTGCGCCGGTCGTCTTCTCGACGTGGCCGAGCAACTCAACATCTCTGTCCAAGGAAATGTAGGACACTTCCTTGAAGCTGGCTATTTGGCTGACGACGCTCAGGGGCGCCTCGATCACTCTGGCATTGAGGTAATAGAAGCGACCTTTTTCCGACACGCTATTGCTGTTCAGCAGCCCGTTGAGCCTGCCGCTCGGCTGTTGATTGAGTTGAACAATTGCTCTTAGGACCCCTTCTTTCGCCGCCATCGTGCCGAAACCATGTCCGTCAGGCGAAGTGTCGACCTGCGCGCGAAGGTCCGGGGACAACTTGTCTCCTTGCGTCGAGTCATCGTTGGATGGGTCAGAAGACTCATCGGCTTGAGTTCTCTCGAGTTGAGCGGGCGGGTCGTCAGATTGCGCTTGAGCTGAGCCAGTCAGCACAATGCCTGCGCACAAACTGAGCAAAAGCGTGAATGAAGTGAACCAGGCTATCGATGGGGAACGTCTCATCCTGTTCATTTCGGCCTCCAAGAACCACGAATTGAAAAGTACAAACATGCAAATCGAATTAGAACCCAGCATCAGCTAGGGCAAGGTCCGTGCCTGACCGCACTCATTTCGCAATTGGCGATATGATTCGGATTAGGATAGTGGTACCTGTTCGGGGCTGAATGCAGGCTGACCTTGGAGATTGACCGTTTTAGGCAGAGTTCCGTCAATTTGACGGGTGGCGAGAAACATTGGGCTACTGCGGCTTTGAACGTGGCTGAAGCCACGGAACCGGCTCGAAAGCCAAATTGCGTGGCTTCTTTCGACTTGCGTTTAACTGGCGCCCGGCTGAGGACGACTCTCAACTGATCATTTGCTCTTCGATCCGGCGGCGGCAGCTTTCGCCTCGGCGTTTTTCCGGCGGTGCGCGTCGAACCAATCGAAGACATCCTTGAAGGTCGGAGCCACGACGTTGCCGTGGTCGCCGCCGGGAACTTCGACGTACTTGATCTCCATCCCGAGCTTTTTGCCCATCGCGACCATCACCCGAGAGCGCTCAACCGGAACCGTCGCGTCATTGTCGCCGTGAACCACGATCTCAGGAATGTGAGCGATCTTGGACATCCCCGCTGGAATATTGGATCCACCGGACACGGGAGCGATCGCCGCGAACACATCAGGATGGCTCATAGCGACCGACCATGTGCCGAAGCCGCCCATAGAGTGTCCGGTCAAGTAGACGCGATCCGCATCGATGTTGTAATCGCGTCTCACTTCGGCGATCACATCCATTACGTCCTTCTCGGCGTCGCCCATGTACATCGAAGCCGGCTTGCGGCCCTTCGGACAGGCGACAATGTATCCGCGCTTCTCAGCTTCAAGCTTGAACGCGCCTTGCCCGTAAGCTTGAAAATAACTGTTCTCATCTCCGCCCATACCGTGAAGCGCGATCACCAGTGGAAACGGTTTCGATTTGTCGTAAGCGGACGGCACGAACACTTGATAAGGTTGAAGCGCGTTGTCCACTTTCGAGCGGTAGGCCTTCTTGAATTCTCCTCGACGCGCAGCGAACGGATCGTTGCCCGCGCCGAGAGTGTCGAGCAACGAGTTTGCTTCCTTGAGCGAGTCGCGGAAATCTATCCGCTCGAAGTTGATCTCGCCGGCTCGGGCGAGCTCGAAAAGCGATATGCGATACTCGGCCGAAGGCACCGCGGCAACGAGGCCGACTTGACGCTTGGCCTTGAGCGCCGTTTCTATCTTTGCCGCGCGGGCCTTCGCTTCAGCAAACTCGGAGGCAAGCCCTCGTTCGATGTGAATCGTCGCGTACTTGACTATAGGCTCGTCGCCCAATTGAATTCGCACAGCTATTCGGTAGTTCCCAGCTCCGATGTCGGGCACGACGACTTCCGCGGATAGAGGGTGCGACATAAAGTCAGGATCGAGCGAGTCAATAGTCTTGAGATCCTTTACCGTCTCGTCGCCCTTCATCTTGAGCAGCGAAACGTTGGCGGTGAGTTTGCCGCTCGGCTTTTCGTCGAGCGCGTACATCTGAGTGATTCGAACCGCGACCTTTTCGCCAGGATCGAGCATCGCACGGTCGAGCTTGACGGTGAGCGCCGAGGTAAGCGCGCGCGCCGGCGTCCATTCCGTTCCACGCATCAACGCCAACGCGTGATAGAGGTGTTTGAGCGCATCGCCGTACTTGCCTTCCGCGTTCGCCGCCCGAGCCAACTCGCCGAGGCGGTCGACTTCGGCGCGCGCCTCCGGGGTCAGCTTAGCCATGACGGCCGGCGTGTTCTTCATCGTTCCATAGCCCACCGAAACGCGTAGCACCTGGCCGGAGTCTTGCGCGAACACGATCGCGCAGCAGGCGATCACAATTGCCGTCTGAAAAATAAATCGTCGAGTCGCTTTCGAAATCATCGTTGGGGTTCTCCTTCTCACTTTATCGTGACCACGACTAAGTCTGTGGGGCACAGGGATGTTACTACCCATATTTGGGGCATTCAAGGTGATCGCTGCCTTGCAGATATGGCAATTCCCTCGATTCCCAATTCGGGTAATGAGCACGCTTCCATTTCACAACTCGAGCCTCAGGGACAGCCTCGAGCCCAAGAAGCTCACGCAGGTGCGCGGCAGCACTGCCAAGTTTGACTCTGACGAGGACCAGCTTATAATCCTTCAAGGTTGTATTGTCGATCGTTGCCTAGCTTCTGAATAAACTGTTCAATCGAGGAAATGCTATCGTGGAGGGTGAAAGAAAACGAATACTCTGTGTCGAGGATGACCTTGATTCGTGCGACATGCTGCGCGTTCTTCTGCAAGACTACGAAGTAGTAACCGCCAACAGCGCGCGAGACGGGCTGAGATTGGCGAGCACCGAGCGCTTTGATCTTTATCTTCTTGACAGTAGATACCCCGACGGAAGCGGCGTCGAACTCTGCCGGCAGTTGCGCCTCTTTGACACGCACACACCGGTTCTGTTCCATTCAGGACTAGAAGGTGAATCCGACATTCGTGATGCAATAAGCGCCGGAGCGCAAGGCTATCTGGTGAAGCCGATCGGCATCGATGAGCTGGAAAAGAACATAGAACGGCTTCTTGACGCGGGGTCAAATCTGAGCACCGAGAATTCCTGAAGCTCAATATGCAGCGGCAGACAAGGAGTGATCTACTGACCACAACCTACCGCCCACAATGATCAGCGCAATCGCGATGCCCAAGCCAAGCAAGTGGTACTCGAAGCAGTCACCTCAAGATCAGTCCCACGACACTGCCATCTGTTTCCAATAGCGATCTCAGCATAACGAGTCTACGTCGAGGCTGAATGCCATCTTGGTCCTTGTTAAGCACCTGGCAGCACCTGGCACGAGTGCGGCGCAAACGCTAGTTAAAGCGAAAAGGGATTCACACTCGCTTTGTTCAGACAGGAGAAGGATTGAGGTGTTCTGACTATGACGAATGACACGTCTGGTTCTCAGTTTCGCCTTAAGAGCCGTCGTCAGCGCAAAGCTGATTGACTTGCAAACACCATTCAGAACTATCTTTTGATTTGCCGCCAGGAGTAGAGCTTGACCCTGCCGATGGCATCACCCTGGTTCAGGTTCAGTTGGAAGCTGCCCGTGACCATATTGAGCGCGTCAACCGGCGAGTTGCTGACGTGCGGCCAGTTAAATGCGATCATCTGTCCATTGATAATTCCGTTGCCGCTCAACTTTACCGCCTCGCCTGCGTAGCTGACGCCGGTAAACGCGATGTTTGCCGCGAAATCGCCATTGACCCAGATGTCTTCCACGGCCATACGGAAGGCATTATTCAAATGGCGCAATGGCTCAGGGAAGGAAACCTGACTGACAAAGGGGCCATTGAGGTATTTGAAGGTCGTGGCTCCATCAGCCTCGACTGCTGATGCTGAACAGGCGACAGCAGCGAAACGTGCCTTAGTTGGTAAGAACAGCCCGTCGCGTTGAAGGAAGCCCCGCGTCCCGTCGCCTGTTACCGTTTGATTTGTCTCCAGGAGAACAATTTTATGTTCCCGACCGAGTTGCCGTTATTGAGCGTCAGATTGAAGCTGCCTGTTATGGTATTAGCTGAAACAGGCGATCCACTGACGTTACGGTTGCTCATCGAGATGACCTGTCCGTTGATGTCGCCACTCCCGCTCAATTCGACTTGTTCGCCCGCATAGCTGACTCCGGTGAAGGAGATCGCCGTGTTATTGTCGCCATTAATCTTGAGATCCTCCACCGCAGCCAACAACATATTGATACGAACGAATGGCGGAAGCAGCGGCGTATTTACGTTAACGAGGTTGGCAGTCATGTTTGGAGTTCCACTGATCACAATTGATCCTGTGGCCAGGATGCTTACATTAAGCGGCGCCCCATTCGAACCTACGTTGCCAGTCAGAACCACGCGCCCGCCATTTGGAGTGCTGGGATTTGCACCCGTTGGGCCATCGTTATAGTTGTCTTGACCGACGACGTAGTACGTTTTTCCACCTGCTAACATCCCGTTGTTATTGACGAGGATGCCCCAACTGGCATTCGTGCCGCCGGAGTAACTCCAGCCAGTGTCTGCCGTGACCATCTTTGCGACGGCAGTCACAGCGCCACCTGGCGTGGCGCGTGTAAACTCTACGGCCGCGTCATTGCTCTGTTGGACCTTAGTAGCTGCGGCGTCCGAATCAAGCTGACTGGCAAGTACCCCGTAGTCCACACCCAGTCTCTGGGCTAGCGAAGAAAGTCGTCTGGTTGCCTTGTTGCCATTTACGTCTCCCGTGGCGTCGTTGGGATCGGAGGTGTGGGCGCCATCCGCAAAGCTGGGATCTATGAGAATTCTATCCGCCCTCCTGATCAAGAAATCTTGAAGGCGGGGAGGGGTAGCAGGTCCTCCGGACGTCAAAGGCTCAGTTGTGACGAAGGCGGGGATATCGAGCCGCGCCTGGCCGCCACCATAGAATCCACCCACATGCCCGGCGGCGGCGGTAGTATCAGGCAGAATGTTGGAGCAAGCGGTAAAGGTCTGTTCAACTTGCCAGTTGTTTCCGCCTCCCTGGGCAATTACGAGATTGGCATTTGAGTGGATACCGCCATAGATACCGCTCACTTCCATGCTGCCGCCTACATTAATGTCTTCATTCGCGGCCAATGCCGGATAGGGCAAGAAGGCAACCCACCCTTCGAGCGTTACCGATGCATTGGCGAAGGTGCCGGTCGAGTAGATGACCAGTCGGTTGTTTAGATCAACACTCGGATTGTTGGGGTTTGGAAATGCGGGTACGCCAACAGTCTCCGGAAACGTGGCCGCCGGAATGAAATTCGGCACACTGGGGGTTGTCGCCCCCCATGGTTCGTCGTCGATAAGGTTCACTCTGTAATACGCGTCGGGCACTGGGACCGGCTGCCCAGTAGCCGGATCGATCCTGGCGCTGCGGAGTTGGTAACCACGGCTCGGGTCTTCATTAACGATCATGTTGGCCCCCGCTGTGAACCACGCCGAGTTGGCGGCGCTAAAAGGATTGTAGTTGCCCAACAGGTATGATTGGTCCAGTGGCCCTGGACGAAGCAGAAGCAAATCGGTGAAGCCAGGATTAGGGGTGTTTGGCGGCGGGATGTAGTTCATGACCAGGCTCGCTGCGTGATTCAGCCCCGCCTCCGCGGCCTCGAGTGCGACGGTCTGATTTCCGTATGTGTTACTCACACCCAGTTCGGAAATTGCCGTCAGACTCATGCCCATCGTGAGTGCAAGGAGAAGCGCTAGCGTAAGCAGCGCCATAATCAGCGCGGCCCCGCGTTCGCCGTTGTCGCGTGTCTGCATCGTTTCGTCAGTCATAATAACCCTGTTCTCGTCTATCGATTCCTTAGCCTGATCGTCGCGTTGTAGCTCACCTCGCGATAGCGCGGGTCTCCGATCGCGATACCGCTTGGCGCCGCGACCAACCGCACGTGAATCGCTTTATTCGTGTTGCTCGCCCCGTTCGGATCGGTGAAGGTCACGCTGCGAATATTTTCGGCGATGGTAACGCTCAACGGCGGCGTCACGGTGTTATCGTCCATCACGATCCAACTGTTGGCTGCATCCAACCGAAGCGTTACATTCTCAGATGTCACTATCACATCCGAGTTGGAGGAAATCGTCGCGGTGTTCAGCGTGTCTCCGTTCAAGTCGCTTCGAAGCTGGATCGACGAAGACGAGATCGCGGTCCCTGAAGCAGTCGCCGGCGCCAGCAACGAAACAAAGTTGGTGGGATTGACCGTCGTATTGGCGGTGGGATTCGTGCCCGCGCTGCGGATTATTTCGTTCAACCGCGCGACCGCGAAGCGAGCGTTGCGCTGGGCATCCGCGTACGCCTCCTCGTACCTGTAAGTCTGCTGGAACCTATTTAGCAGCGAAAACGCAATACCCACCACTATCGTCAACACCATTAGCGCTATGATTAGCTCCATCAAAGAGAAGCCGCTCTCATATTTTCTTTCCGGTTTCATAGATTGCTCAGTTCCTAACTATTATCGTCGTGACCGTGAACCCGCTCGCCAAATTTGGCGGGGCACCGATTTGCGCCACGTTGATCGTTACGTAGCGAACATCGGCGGTAGCCCCCTGCCTCACCTGCCAGGTGATATTAAGATCGCCCACAGGAGTTCCCGATGCCGTAGCGTGATGCGGGTTGGCTGGGTCAAGCGTGTAGGTGTATGTCGCCCCCACTGGTGTCGGCGTAGGTGTGGGGCTAGGTGTCGGGCTGGGGTTAGGCGTCGGGGCTGTCAATAAGTAAGCAGTGTTAGGCCGGGTAAAGTTCAAGATGGTTGGTTCCGATCCCGACACGCTCGCAACAGCCGGCACCGAGCCGCCAATCGTGAGCATAGGATCTGTTAAGGTCGGGGTCCATCGCGCCGTGCGAAGCCTGTCAACTTGATCCTGAGCAGCGGCCGCCAGCACGTTCAAAGTAGCCGAGATCGAATTGGCGCGAGAAACATAAGCCGATATTCCAACAATCGAGACGAGACCGAATGTGACGACCACTATCGCTATCAGCATCTCGATCATCGAGAACCCACTCTCGCCGGCACTGGGTTGTAAAAGCCTCTTGTCGAATTGTTTTTCAGTCATCGCTTCTACTCCTGATCACTGGACGCTAATCCTGCCTCGCAAGTTGACGCTCACCGTCGCGGACCTGCCAGAGCTTTGGAGCACCAGGTTCTGCGCTACAGCGCCGATAGGTAACTCGCCGCGCGAGTTGAAAGTAATCGCGATTGGATTGCCACCTGGGAAGGTTGTAGTGACTCCGTCCGGTAGGGTGCCCCAGTAATAGCCTCCTTGCAGAGGGTCGTCAGGATCACTCGTATCTGGGGCGCCGTCACCATTAAAATCAAACCCGTACCGGCCGGTATTATTATTGAAAGAAAACGTCACATTTCTGTTCTTAGCCATTGCAAGAGCGCGCACAGCGCTTAATCGTTCAGCCAAATGATCGGCGGCGCTGCGAAGGTTGTAGGCTCTTATCGCCCCGCTTACAGCAGGCAGCGTGAAGGCAGTCACGATAGCTACTACGAGAGTCACCATCACCACCTCGACTAGGGATACGCCGGCATCTGATCTTCCACTAGCTGTGGCTCGTGGTGTTTTGTTGAACATAATCACACTCCCTCATGGCGCGGATTGCCTCCATTGCTATCCAGCACGTTCAAGACGTCCTTTGGATCGAACAACCTGACTTAGAGCAATAGGGGTGCCGCTAGACAAGATGAATCGTCATGTGTCTGTGAGACCGGCGAAACGCAGCGGGCGGGCAACTCGACAACGACTGCGTCGGCGTTAGCTCCAACGAGGACGAAGAGAATCGCGGTTGGGGTTACCCGGTGAGGTAATCACCAGGGCTTGACCATCTGTCAAAAAGACTGGCGACAGTCCGCGCCCGCCGATTAGCGTACCTTACACGCCTGGTAATACGCTGAACGCGCTGTCACACAAGAACACAGTTTGGAGAGCGGGGGGGGCGGCTTTCGGCTTAACGGAATATGTCTTTGCAGTCTCCGCCTTGGACGCGGTCCTTGATGCATCGCAGCATCAAATCCTCAAGCTCACCCTTTGACGTGAGCGGAACCCATTCGCTGCCGGTGACCGCGTTTGTCATCCCCTCGAACTTGGCATAGACGCCGACCTGAGAACTCTTCGGCGTGGCCGGAGTGATCTGAAAGCGAAGCACGAATCGGCCCCTGACCCAGTTGCGCACATCGACCGCCGGCGTCTCGCAGTAGTGCCCGAGCTGACTCTTGGTTGCTATGCCCTTGATGAAAACGACGGACTTCGTGAGCAAAGTGCATTCGCCAGTTGTAGAGTTGCAGTCCTCCTTGTCGAGCGAAATCTCACGTGTTTCGAGCATCTGCTTCGTTATTGACAACACCTCATCGCGCGGCGAGAGGATAACCGAAGGGTTGGCCAGAGGCTTGACCGGCTTCGGCTTGCTAAACTCCATCTGCGCGAGCGCAGTCATGCATGTCAACAAAAGCGCGAGGACTACTCGTGAGGCGGGCGCAATTACTCGGTCGGACATTAACTTGTTCCTCTTAGCTGATGTGGACTGAACCATAGCAGCACCCCTGAGTTTATTCAAGGAACCCTCAGTGATCAGTCCTTACCCATACTCAGACGTGTCATCGACGATTGGCGCGGATCAGCATCTCAGTGCCGCTCTCAAGTTTCAGCTCCTTGCTACCCTCAATTGCTATCGAGCCCGCACCTGCCGCACCACCAACTATCATTCCGATAGCCGCGCCTTTTCCACCACCCGCAATTCCGCCGATCACAGCTCCGGCCACTGCGCCAATGCCACTTCGCTTGAGCGTCTGCTTTCCGCGGCCACCTGATTGGACGCGTCCTTCCTCATCGACGTTCTTCGCCGAGTCGGAATCATAGACGCGCACGACCTCGGCGCGCAGTGGGCCAGTCCGCCCATCCACAAGTCTAATGGAGTCGAAGGACAAGCTCATCGTCGTGCGTCCCTCAACGCGTCCTGACTTCGATATCGAGCGAATGTGGCCTGTTACTTTCGCCTCCTCGTAACGTGATGGATTAACCACCGTTGCGGTGAACCGGTCGCCAGCACGCGCTTCTTTGCTCGACAGGGTATCGTTGAGTCGTATTCGCAGTTGAGTCCCTGCAGGCACGAGCACCACCGTCGCAGGCCGCCGACGCGTGCGCCTCGTCTGGGCGTCCGCAGTGGAGTCCGGCAGCCCACCCAAAACAATCGCCGCCATCAGCATCAGCTTCGCAGCGGTAATCAAACTTCGTCTCATTTGCTTTCTCCTCGTTTAGTGCTGCCACAATAGAAGCGTCCCGTTAGGTGAATATTATACACACGTGCGAGCCAGGAAGGGCATGCGGCTCGCTCGCGGCAAGGTATCAGCGGGGGCGCTTGTGGTCGAGGCCCGCGCTTCAACGACCAGCTTCATCAATCCATCGGTGCGAAGTCTCTTTCAAATGATGTTGCCAGCCGATATAATTCCCCCTGCTCAGCGTACGAGCGCAGGGTAAGCGGATTAGACTGTTTTCTCTTGTACAAATGAACCGATTGACTGCACAAAGGATCAACCTTTATCTGGTGGCGTTCGCAGCCGCGATGGTGTTTTTCCCGGCGCTTCTCTCGCCTGGTGCGGCTTCGTCTGACATTAACCAACCAGCGCGGAGCGGCTCGATTCGCGATCAGAACTTAATCCTTTTCAAACGGGCGGCCCTCGACACAGCGGCGCGCCGCGATCTGGACACTTCAAGAGAAGACCAGCAGGTTATGTCCGCGATGAGTGTTTCGGCCTCGAAGCGCACGCGCATAGTTCAGTTCGCGGGTCCAATCAGATCAAAGTGGATTGATGCGCTTCACGCAGCCGGCGCCGAGATAGTCGGCTATATTCCGAACAACGCCTACATCATTCGAGGTGCTCCGCGCGATCTCGCGCGCGTGGCGAAGCTCAATGCCGGAGCGGATTGGGAAGACGCGCGCCCGATACGATGGATGGGTCGGCTGCTTGCAGTTCAAAAGCTCGACCCAACGTATACCGATGAAATGCTCGGCGGCCCGTCCCGAAGAGACGCCGAGGTAGAGATCGAGTTGATAGATTCAACCGATTCCGCGGCGGCAATTGAGGCGATCAATAGCACGGCATCGAGCATCAACCGCGAGCCCAGGAAGTTCCTCAACTTCGTTATTCTTTCGGTCACCTTGCGGACGGATCAATTGTTGGATATCGCCGGTCTCGATGAAGTGCTGTTCGTGAGTCCAGCTCCCAAACTGAGGTTGCATGATGAACGCGCGGCTCAAATAGTCGCTGGGAATTTGAGCGCGGACGGCAAGCAGCCAAGCGGGCCCGGCTACACGGCCTGGCTGGCGGAGAAAGGGTTGGACGGCCAGCCCGACTTTGTTATCGACTTCGCGGATTCGGGGCTCGATCGCGGGTCTGCTTCGCCAACCCAGCTTCACCCGGATTTTCTCGACTCGGCTCTCCGCAGCCGCGTGGCGTATATGTTCAACTATGCGACTGACGGGCTGATAGACGATCGGCCCGGGCACGGCACAATCGTGGCGTCAGTCGCCGCCGGGCGAGGCGACAGCAGCCGCGACGATGCGCCAGGCTATATGTACGGGTTGGGCGTCGATCCTGCCGCGAGGCTGGGCGTCTCTCGAATATTTGATGACAGAGGGCGGCAGCCGTCTACCTTGAGCTTTACCAGCGTCGCGTCTATCGCGTACGCTGCCGGCGCTCGTGCTTCGAATTGTAGTTGGGGCAGCTTTCTAAACACCTATGACGCCACAGCGCAGGAATACGATGCGCTTGTCCGGGACGCTCAACCGACGGTCTCCGGCAATCAAGAGATGATCTTCGTCTTTTCAGTCGGCAACACGGGCGCCGGGGGACATGTGGGGTCGCCCGGAACCGCGAAAAACGTCATCTCGGTTGCGGCGAGCGAGAACTACAGACCGGAAGGATTTGACTCTTGCGACTTCGACGGCGGCGGCGCAATAGGGCCGGACGGCGCGGACAGTGCACTCGATATCTTGAGGTTCTCATCGGGAGGGCCGACCGCGGACGGGCGTGCGAAGCCCGACATCGCGGCGCCTGGAACACACGTCTACGGCGCCGCGTCTCAATCACGGGGCTTCTTCGGCGAAGGTTTGTGCGCGGGCCGACCCGTTTTTCAGCCGCCAGACCAGTCGCTCTACACGTGGTCTTCAGGAACGAGCCTGGCTGCGCCTCACATCACCGGAGCGGCGTCGCTTGTGCGAAGGTACTTTGTCTCGCGGAACGTGCTTGGAGACGCTCGCGCGCCCTCGCCGGCGATGACCAAGGCTTACCTGATCAACTCTGCTTCCTACATGACCGGTGAGAATGCTGGTGGAAACCTACCGGGTGAAAGGCAGGGCTGGGGTCTTGTGGACCTGTCCCGGTCGTTTGACGGCGCGCCGAGAGAGCTGGTTGATCAGACAAAGCTGTTCACGGAAAGCGGCCAGGCGTTTGAGGTGCAAGGCTCGCTCGCTGACCGGTCGCGTCCGTTGCGGGTGACGCTTGCGTGGACCGACGCACCCGGATCGCTTGTTGGACCGGCCATAGTCAACGACCTTGACCTCGAAATTGTAGTCGGCGGCGTGACCGTGTATCGCGGCAACAACTTCGCAGGCGCCTACTCAGTCGAAGGGGGCGAGGCTGACAGACTCAACAACGTTGAGTCGATCTATCTTCCACCAGACGCGATACCTCAAGGTTTTCAAGGCGACCTCACAATCACGGTGCGCGCGGCAAACATCGCGGGCGACGGAGTGCCTGGGAACGAAACGAGTCTCGATCAGGACTTTGCCCTGGTAGTCTACAATATTGCGGCGACCGTCCCGCCTCCTCCTCCGCCACCTCCAAGAAATGGCCCGCTCATCTTCGGCGTGACCTACGTGAAGAAAACCATCACAATCGTGGGACGCGATTTCACTGCCGCCGCTCTAGTGGAAATAAACGGACGGATGATCGACCGGCTTTTTGAGTTTGACTCAACGGCCAATTCTCTGCGCATCAGGCTGAAACGCGGCAAACTCAACCTGGGCGACGGTGATAATCACATCGTCTTGATTGAGAACCACGAGCGGTCGCAGCCTTTCGTGCTGCGGCTCTGAGTTGGAAGGTAGAAAGCAGAAGAGCAGCAAGTTCCGCCCTCCGATTCACGGCCTGATATTGTAATACCTGATCTTGCTATTAAGCGTAGTGGTGTTCATCCCAAGCAGCTTGGCCGCGCGTGATTGATGACCGCCAGTTATCTCGAGCGCACGGCGGATTAACTCAATCTGGAACCGGTTTACTTCATCGTAGAAAGATATTCCGTGCGACAGGTCGATCTGGGTTGCCACCTTCTGCCCTCCAACCTGCGCGGCGGCGCGCTGAGGATTGATGACTTCTTCGCGCAAGTCTTCCTTTTCGATCGTCTTTCCGCGCGCAATGATGACCGCGCGCTCCATCACGTTCTCAAGCTCGCGCACGTTGCCCGGCCAGTTATGGGCCTCGAGCGCAGACAGGACCGCGGCGCCGATGTGATCTGAGATCTCCCGCTTGTTTTCCGCGGCGTACTTGCGAATGAAGTGCTGAGCAAGCGGAAGAATATCTTCGCGGCGCTCTCGAAGCGGGGGCAGAGCTATTGAAATCACGTTGAGCCGGTAAAAGAGATCTTCGCGAAAGCTGCCTTCATCCACCGCTTGCTTGAGATCGACGTTGGTCGCCGCGATGATTCGCACGTCAACCTGGCGGCGCGTGGTATCGCCGAGCGGCGAGAAGTCGCGTTCCTGAATGACGCG
This sequence comes from Acidobacteriota bacterium, assembly GCA_038040445.1. Lineage (NCBI taxonomy): Bacteria > Pseudomonadati > Acidobacteriota > Blastocatellia > Candidatus Onstottus > Candidatus Onstottus frigus. Next base: position 26,758 of record JBBPIG010000004.1, read on the forward strand.
CAGCAGCTTCGCTTGCGTCTCCATCGAGATGTTTCCAATCTCGTCGAGGAAAATCGAACCGCCGTCAGCAACTTCGAAATAGCCTTTCCTGGCTGCGATGGCGCCAGTGAACGCTCCGCGAACGTGGCCAAACAACTCCGATTCCAACAACTCGGTGGGTAGGTTCGCTGAGTTGACGGTGATGAACGGCTTATCGGATCGCGCGCTTTGATTGTGGATTGCGCGAGCGATCAACTCCTTGCCAGTCCCGCTCTCGCCGGTGACCAGGATTGTGCTGCGCGCGGGCGCAACCTGCTCGAGAAAGGTAAGGATCTCGAGCATCTTTTCGCTGCGCGCAACGGTCTCTCTGGGTTCGGTGCTGCGCTTGAGAGTCTGCTTCAGCGTGCGCCGCTCTTCGTCTTTGCGGCGGCGGCGTATGCCCGCGGTGACGAGCTTGAGGATCTCTTTGTTGTCGAACGGCTTGCTGATGCACGTGAAGGCGCCCCGCTGCATTGCGGAGATGGCGGTGTCGAAGGTCGCGTAGGCCGTTATCATTACCACCACAGCCTCGCCATCGAGCTTGAGTATTTCTTCGAGCGCCCTCAAGCCGCCCATGCCTGGCATTGAGACATCGAGCAAGACCAGGTCGTATGCGCGCTGCTGAAGCTTTTCCAGCCCTTCCTCGCCGCTCCTGGCAAGATCAACCTGATAGCCTTCGGCCGACAGCAAGCTATCGAGCACGTCACGCATTACTTCCTCGTCGTCCACAACGAGGATGCTGCCTTTCTTTGCCATACGAGTGAATGTTACCAACTAGCCGCAAGCGTGTACCAGCGGACGACTCGATTGAGGAAAGTCAATCGCTCGCCGCCTGCAGCTGGCGCGCGAAGGCGGTGGGTAGCTTGATGGTAAAGTGCGCGCCTTCCCCTGGGCGGCTCTCAACGAAGATGCGGCCGTTGTGCTCCTGGATAATTCCATAAGACAACGCGAGGCCGAGACCCGTGCCTTGACCAACTCCTTTCGTCGTGAAGAACGGATCATAGATCCGCGCGATATTCTCAGGCGCGATGCCCTCACCGGTGTCCCTAAAGTCGATAACCAGCGAACTGTCGGCGGCGCGCGTGTGTATCGTCAGCCGCCCGCCGTTGGGCATCGCGTCGCGCGCGTTTAGTATCAGGTTCATGAACACCTGTTGAAGCTTCGACGCGCTGCCGTATGCCTGATGAAGGTGCTCGCCGTAGTTGCGCGTAATTTGGAATCTCGCGTTCCGTAGCTGCGGCTCCAGCAACTGAATCGTGTCATCGAGAACGCGATTGATATCGACTTCGCGGAATTCAGCGTCGCCTGTGCGGGAAAAGTTCAGCAGGTTATTAACTATCCCCGATGCCCGAAGTGTCTGAGCATGAATCTTCTCGAGGAGCTTGCGCTTGGGATCGTTCTCCTGGACCTGTTGCAGCAGCATCTGCGCATAAGACGAAATCCCCGCGAGGGGGGTGTTGACTTCATGCGCGACTCCCGCTGCCAGCAATCCGATCGACGAGAGCTTCTCGCGCTCGAGCAACTGCTGTTCGAGTTGCGCGCGCTCGGTCACGTTTTCGATCACCACAAGAGTGCCGGTCACCACGCCGCGAGCGGCTTCAAACGGCGCAAGCGAGATATTGAGCGTCAGCGGGCGGCCGTCCTCGGTCGAAGCATTGTATTTGTAGAGATGCCTGGTGTCGCGAATCGCCCAACCTTCCTGACCGATCACATTCCGGATGGTCTCAATCAAGTCGCGGTCGAAAATATCGTCAATGCTGCGGCGCAACGCCTGCTCGCGCGCGACTCCCAAAATCTCTTCAAGAGAGCTGTTCCAGGTCGTAATCCGGCCGTCGAAATCAACAACGAGTATGCCGACATTGACACTTTCGATGATGTTCTCGGAGAACTCCTTGAGCCGGGCAAGCTCTTCAGCCTTCTCCATCTCGGACCGGTACAGCAGACTATTGTCGATCGCGACTGCGACGTAGCCCGATACCGCTCTCAACAAATCCGTATCTTCGCTGGTGAGCATCGCGCCGGTTGTCGTGCGCCCGATCCCAATGATGGCCACCATCCGGTCTCTCACCACACACGGCACATAGTAGTGAAGCTGTTCGTATCCCCGGGCCAATGACTCGACTTCATCATTGTCTAAGAAGGAGTCTTGTTCCCTGCGCAGATCGTGGGCCACGATGAAGCCCCGTCCCGCTGAGCGGATTCGAATCGTCTGCTTTACGTCCTCCGGCAGACTCACATCGCCATCGATGCCAGGCCCATGCGCAAGTCGAAACCCTGAAGCCGTGCCCGCATCTTCGATGAAGATTGCGACCTTGCCGACCGAAAGCATGTCCGATAACCGCCGGACAAGCGAGTCGAGCAATTGCGGAAGCGCCGTCGTTTGCGAGAGCGTTCTCCCAAAATCCTGAAGCCCGGTTCGCATCGTGTATCTCTCGCCGTAGAACCAGCGGTCGGCCCATACCTGAAGCCTGTTCTTGATCGGCGCGAACAGCATCGCCACGATGAGCATTCCCGCGACGACCACCACGCGCGTCCGCCAGGAGTTCAGGTCTGCGGTCTTCCAGATGAATCTCACAAGATCGCCCACGCCGAGCAGCACCGCCATGTAGATCGCGGCCACCGCGAGGCTCGCCATAGCATGCACGAAGCTCCGTCGCATTATCACGTCGACGTCCATCAGACGGTAGCGGATTATCGAGTAGCCAAACGAGAATGGGATCAGGATCAGCGGCCCGTAAGCGACCGTCTCCATCACCGGAGTGATCTCGAGGTTCGAGACGTAAGGAACCAGATACAACAATGCGAACGGCAGCCCTGACAGCCCGAGTCCCCAAATGATCCACTTGAGCTGCTGGCGAAGCAGCGGCTTCTCAGCTCGAAGGAATGTTCGCAGAAGAAGCATGCTTCCGATGATGAAGAAGACTGCGCCGTGAGCCAGCTCCACCTTTCCAAGCGTATTGCCCCAGTCAACGAGCGATGCCTTGCCGAAGAGAGACGCGTCCGCTCCTAGCTTAAAGTCAGGTTTGTAGTGCCAGAAAGCTTGAATAGTAATGAGGGCGAGCGCGGGAACGTATAGCGCTGCGATTACCGGCCGCAGCCGTACTGTCAATCCACGTCCCGATGGAAAGTTCGCGCAGAAGTGCAGGAATAGAGGCGCCAGCAGGGCCCATGCCGCGCCATCAAGAAAGCTCGCCAGCTTATCGAGTTTTGTGAACTCGAAGGTGGAGCTGTAGAAATACCCTACGAATGAAAGCAGCGACCACGCGTAGAAGTGGTAGGTCAGCGCGGCACGCCGCTGCTTGAAAAGCACAAATAACCCGATCGCTAGATAAACGAATCCGATAAACGCCAGATAGAGCCCGCGCCCGAGATGCTGGTCGCGACCGACGACCTTGAAGTCCACATCGTAAATCGGATGCTTAATTCCGTAGAGGTCCTTGAGAACCGCATCTTGATGCACAATCGCATAGCGCGCATTGTTCCCCACACCCTGGTTCTCAAGATACCGAGAGAGCGTTTCCGCCCGGGCGACTACCTCATAGTCAAGATTGCGAGAGTCCGGTTTGCTTCGCGCAGCGTCATCGCCAATATAGAAGAACGCTCTGACGTAGTCACCTTTCCTTACGGCTGAGGCGAGAGGTGAATCCGCGGTGACCGACTTGGCTTGAACACCGTCGGAGGTATCGACCCATTCAATTCCATCATCGGCTACGGGTGGCAGGCTCAAACGATCACGCAGGTTGAGAGTACCTATCACGACAAGCGCGACGGTTACCGCCAGGATGGCGACAAGCTTGGTCGTGCTCATCAGATCTTTCATGCTCAAGCCCCTTTGCATGCTTCAGCCAAGATGGAGGGCACCGGCAGCCTGTGCTGCGTTGGTGCAACTGCTATTCCCGGTCTTGCTCTCACTTACCGCTAACTAAACCAAGGCTTTAACTCCGCCGTACGAATATGTTAAGGCGCCGGCTTCCATATTTTCGGACGAGACTCCAATTTTTTGGATATCAACAAGTCCTTCTTTTAAACCAAGAAACCGACGGATCGATCGATGTATAGCCGTGGGAGCAGGGGAGTTGAACTCAAAGCGACTTCAGGGTGTTTTGTGAACTCGAATCAAACGAGGGATCACCTAAGCCCGGAACCGCTTTACTAGAATCTAAGCGACAACCCGACGCGGACCAGCCTATGGAAGCGGCTCGCCACCAGTTCCTGGCGTTCATCGCTAATAGAGGCCTGTTGGTCGAACAGATTTCGCAGATCGATGACCGCAGCCCATTGTCCCGGTATGAAGCTAATGCTGGGCAGCTCCTGGGTCAGCGAAACGCTCAGGTTTGGATCATAAGTGGAGATCTGTCCCTGAAAGGGATCTATCGCGAACACGGCCTGTCCGGGGGAAAGCCTCAGAACAGTCGAGACTCTTGTCCCGGTGCCGACAAAGTTCGCGTCCAGCTTCGTTGAGACGACATGGAAGAGCCCGTTGCTGAAGAGATTCGCCGGGGTCGTTATGCCTCGTCTATCAAGTCGCTGCCCCTCGCCAAACGAATAGCCGATAGAGCCGTCAATCACTTTGTTGACGTGTCTATGGTAAACAACACGCAGCCCGCGAGTGCGCCCCGATTGCTCTTCGCTGCGAAACGCCGGATTAGCTTGAGAGGCGTCGTTCGGGACAGCAAGTAGCCCGACGCCGTGGCCTGAGACCGTATCGAAGAAAGCCATCATTTCGAGCGACGATTTGTCCGATAGTATTTGTTCGCCTCCGAACTCGAGTCGGTAGCTACGCTCCATCACTGGCTGGCCTCCAGCAAGCGCCACCGGTTTCGGTTCAGAGAATTCTATTTCGCCCGACTCAAGATTGACTCTTGACTGAGTATCACTGGAGGAGCCAGGCACTAGCCCGGCAAACACCCGGGTGCGCGTTCCTGCGTCAAGCGCTACGCCGAACCTGGGCAAAAAGCTTGTGCCGGATCCTCTTTCGGCGAAACGCGCGAACTCCAGCCCGTAAACGATCAGCACGGGGCCGGAGACCTGCCAGGTGTCCGTTGCCGAAATCGAGAACTGCCCAAGCCTCGGGGTCGCGCTGTGCCGCGAGAACGTGAAACGTCCATAGCCCATCGCAACCGATAGGCGATGCCGATCGCCCGCATGCACCGTGGTCCGGGCCGTCAAACTCTGGGGCGCTCCATTGCCATAACCAAGCTGCCCGCTTACTAAAAGATTGGCATCTTTCCCGATCTGTTCTGAGACCGCGAAATTCGCTCCTGCGAATGAGCCACCGTCGGCGTTACCGCTTGCAGTGGTCTGCGCAAACGTATTCACCGCACCGTGCAGCTCTGTAGAGCGCGCGGTCAGCGCGACAGTCGATGAGTCCGGCGCTGCCGAGACGTCCTTCTTCGTTTCATCATAATGGAAGATCGAGCCACGAACGCGGCGCGCGGCGTATTTCGAATCGAGGTTTAGATTCGTCTCGTCGCCCAGTGTGGTTATCCGTCGCAAGAATATGGAATCGAATACGGTGACCTTGTTAGGCTTCACGTCCGCCGCAAGCTCGACCGGGTCGAAGCCCTCGGCCTCAGCTTTCACGCGGTAGCGACCAGGAGTGATGCCCGCCGCGGTGAACTTTCCTTCGCCGTCGGTGCTGGCTCGCTTAACAACCTTGTCGACTTTAGCTGCTTCAGCTTCAGCCAGAACCACGACGGCAGCTCCAATCAGCGGGCTGCCGCTGCCATCCATCACAATGCCGCGTATGGATCCGCGGCCCCCGGCAGCTTGTGCTGGTACGCTGGCGTACGCGATTACTCCAACAGCGATTAGCGCCCACAGTCTTGTCGCTTGTCTCATAGGTCACCTATATCTGAGAAACAGAGGTCTAATCCGCGGTAGTCATAATTCTATCATCCGACCTCGATGTGTCAAGCAGGCCTGACTCCCTAAACCACGCCGCAAGCCGGCGAAAAGCGTGGCCGCGGTGACTCACGTCCACCTTCTCCGATCGTGTGAGTTCCGCGAAGGTCTTCTCCAACGGTTCGTAGAAAAAAATGGGGTCGAAGCCGAAACCATTTACGCCGCGTTCGGTCTTGAGAATGACCCCATGCACTTCGTCCAGAAATACCTTCTCTCCGCCTTCCCACACAACAGCGGCGGCGCAAACGAACCGAGCGCGCCGAAGTTGTTCCGGTAGATCCTTCATCTCATCAAGCAACTTCGCTATCCGGTCGCTATCGCATGAGCTTTCTCCCGCATAGCGCGCTGAGTAAATGCCAGGGGCCCCGCCAAGCGCTTCGACTTCGAGCCCGGAATCGTCCGCAACAGTCGGGAGGCCTGAGACCCGATAGTAGTGCCGGGCTTTCAGCAGGGCGTTCTCTACAAACGTCGAGCCTGTTTCTATTTCTTCGGTCGAGTCTGAATCGCTTAGGCCGGCCACTTCAATCCGTTGTTCACCCAGTATTTGTCTCAATTCGGCGAGCTTGCCTTGATTGGTCGTGGCCAGCAGGATACGCATACGCTCAGTATACCATTTCAACTTTCTGGCCGACTCGCCCAAAAACTCTTGCCAGCTCGCTTGGAACTAGAACCATTCGGGAAAATATTCTTGCGGACTGTGGCAAATTGGGTCAGTCGATTCTCGTTCGAACGCGATGCGAACGTGGACGATCAACGGCAAGACGGACGGTAAATATTTCTTCCAACTTATGTACTTTTTACACGTGAGCGAGCCTCTCTCGCATGGTGGCGGATGCTCATCCGAGCAATAAGTCATCCGAAACATTGAGCAGCGTAACCGGAATGAGTGCTTCTCAACTCGTGGCCTGTCGCTTGCTCGACAGTGGATGGGGCAAGAGAAACGGGTGATGACAACATCACTTCCTGTTCTCGATTCTCGGCTGCTGTGATGAGGACAGTAGCCCGAGACAAAAGGCGACGCAGTCTTCCCACGCTGCGTCGCCTCTTTTTTTCCGCTCAGTCCTGCGTAGCGATTGCCGTTTCCCGGCTGGCCGTTCTCTTTGAGTGGTTCCGTTTCGCATCTCCAGCTTGACACCCCATTTGCAGCGCCGATATGTTCAAGCTTCGAAACAGTTCGAGGCTCTTAATGCTGGATCAGCGAGGAGATAGGTCAATAGGCATCGGTCCCATAAGATTCGACCCGCTGATCGATGAATTCAACGCGGCCTTGACGTGACACGTCGGCGGCAGAGCTTCCTCTCCACATCGGTGTTACCCGCTATGCGCACAACCGCCGTAAAACTTGGCTCGCGCAGCTATCAGGTTCAAATCTCCTCCGGCTTGCTGGACGAACTAGGTGCCCTCGCACGCGGCGCGCTCGGCGAGAATACCAGACACGCCATTGTTGTGAGCAACTTGACTGTGGACTCGATCTACGGCGGCCGCGCTGTTAAATCGTTAGCCGGCGCCGGCTTCAAAGTTAGTCGTTTTTCAATTGGCGACGGCGAGCGGTTTAAGAACCTGCGCACCGCGGAGTCATTGTTTGCGTTCTTGATCGAGCGGCGCATTGAACGCTCCGACGTTATCGTCGCGATGGGTGGAGGTGTTGTCGGCGATCTCGCCGGTTTTGTCGCCGCGACTTACCTGCGCGGCATACGCCTGATTCAGGTTCCAACTACGCTGCTCGCTCAGATAGACAGCTCAGTCGGAGGGAAAACTGCGGTCAATCATCCTCTTGGTAAGAACCTGATAGGCGCTTTCCACCAACCTTCGCTTGTGGCCATCGATCCCGAGATGCTTCGCTCGCTTCCCGCGCGCCAAATGCAATCGGGACTCTACGAGGCCATCAAGTACGGCGTGATTGGCGATCGTCGATTGTTCAATCGAATCGCGCTGAACATCGACGAGTTGAAAGAATTTGAATCCGCCGAACTGGAGCACGTAATCGCGCGCTGTTGCGCCATCAAAGCCCGCGTGGTGCAACGCGATGAGCGCGAGGGCGGGCTCCGGCGAATCCTGAACTTCGGCCACACCGTCGGGCACTCTCTCGAAGCGGTTACACACTACCGGCGCTTTCTCCACGGCGAAGCAGTTGGCCACGGCATGCGCGCCGCATCGCGCATAGCGGAACGGTTGGGGCTTCTTGGGACCAGCGACCGTCAGATGATCGAGACCGCGATTGCCAGCGTCGGAGGGCTTCCAAGCGCCAATACTCTTGCGCTCGATGATATAATCTCAGCAATGCATCGCGACAAAAAGGTCGAATCCGGCCGAGCCGCATTCGTGCTGCCGGTTGAGATAGGAAAAGTCGTGATCAGATCGAACGTGCCCCCGCAGGTCGTTAGAGCAGCCCTCAAAGACACTTTCAGATGAGAGAGGATTGAAGCGGTTTCGGTAAACGCATAGCAGCGTTGCTGCAAGCATGGTTTATCGGCGCTCACTCCTCGATACACTAACTACGACTGGAGACAAATCATGAGCAACGCCACTTGCGCCGATGCCCGGCCGCGCGAGCGCGGAGCAATATCAATCAAGACGCTATTAATGCTTGTTCTCGTTGCCGTCGCGGCTTTCGTTGTGATCAAAATCGCGCCGGTTTACGTAGACGAGCGGCAAGTTACCTTCAGGGTCGACGACCTTGCAAACAAATCTGCCGTCCGAAACTCCAAGGAGGTCGATATCAAGAAGGCGATCGACGCGATCAAAAAAGAATACAACCTCCCGGAGAATAGCATCAACCTCGTATCCCGTGAGAGCGGCAAAGTCCAGATATCTATCAGTTACCAAAGAGACATAGACTTTCTGGTAACGACATATCAGTGGAAAGTCGACCGCACGGTTGCTGGCAAGGACCTGTAAAGCAACGCCCAGTCTGCACACCGCTATATTCTCACGTTGGGTTAAATTCCTTCACCTGTCAGCCGCGATTCTCAGGCTGGGCCTGCGCCAGCGTCAGCAACCGGACTATTTTGCTAGCCAGTTTCCTTCTCGACAACAACCCTCCTTCGCCCGAAGACACACTCCATCCCTCTCGCCAAAGCGCTTAGCGTCTTGGGGGACTCCGGCCCAAGTCGTTGGTTCTCTCTTCGTTGACTATCCAGACAACCGACCTTTATGATTCTTTGTAGCAGTCAGCGAGGAGCGGCGGTGCAATACTCGAAGCCTTCCAAAACAGCTTTCTCGATTCTTATCCTAATAACAACGACGCTAGCGGCTCCAGGCCTGTCGCAGAGCGGGCGAGGCCGGCCCAAAATTCCTCAGCCCTCGCCCACTACTTCTCAACCTCCGCCCGTGATTAACGTGCCGGCTGCCGCAGCGGTGATCAAGCAAGAGCAAGTAGGCACAACCTCGCGTTTCGTGCTGCGCAACGGAATCACGATCGTCATCAGCGAACACCACGCAACCCCCATAGCGGCTGCTGTAGCCTATTTCAAGGCTGGTGCCCTTGATGAGCCTTGGTCGATGAGCGGCGCCCAGCAACTGGTCGAGCGCATGATCTTCAACGGAACCGTGCTGCGGCCTGGTGATCGCGCATTGGGTGATCTGCGTACGTTGGGCGCGTCCATTGAGGCCGGCACATCGTATGACGGCGCCGCGTATTCGGTGGTCGCGCCTTCAGACAAGATCAAAGAGGCCCTGACGATTCAAGCTGATATGCTGCAGAACCCGAAGGTGGACGCTGAGGCGTTGCGCCGAGAAATTGCGACGGTGATCGAGGAGACACGAGGTCAGGGAGTTCCGCTGGTAACCGGGCTGACGCCTCCTTCACACGCCTTTACGACTCGAACCTTCACCGCGGATCCTGGCGATCAAGCCCTCACCCGCTTGAAAGACTTCGATGATCCCGCCGCCTTTTCGATGGTCAGACTCTTCAACATCGCATTCACATCGGGAGCTTCCGTGAACATCGATGCGTTGCGCTCGGTGACCCGCGAGCAGCTTGTCGAATTCTATCGAAGCCACTATCGACCCGACAATCTGATTGTCTCGGTCGCCGGCGATGTATCGACGTTCAGCACGCTGGTCGAGATTCAACAACTCTACGGGGATTTCGGAGTGAAACCCGAACCAGCGGTGGAGCAGGTCAAAGCAGCAGAAGTCATCAAGACTAAGACTCCCTCTGCGCGCGCCGCAATTCCCACGTCTGACAACCAGCAGCAGACCGCCAAGCCGAACGCACCCAAACCAGAAACACTCCAAACGGTTAAGCCATCGCCGCCGGCCGAACAAACCAAACTTCGCTACGCAGCGGATCGCGGGGACATAAGTCAATCAATCGTGAGCGTGGGTTTCAACGTACCCGGAGCCGAATCAAAGGACTGGGCCGCACTCGAAGTGTTGGCAGCGGTCGCCGGCCGTGGTCGAGCGTCACGTTTGAGCCGTTCTTTGATCGACGGGCAAATGGTCGCCAACCGCATCGAAGCGCACTATGTGGCAGTCGCAGGCGCGGGATTGGTTGCCCTTCAGACGTGGTCGTCGAAAGACTCGCGCGAAGGCTCCTCAATCGACAAAGCGGAGTCTGCGCTGTTCAAAGAAGTGGACCGGTTGCGACGCGAGATACCGGCCGAAGGGGAATTGGCGCGTGCAAAAACGATTCTGGAAAAAACGGCCGTCGCCGAGAGCGCGACCTATCTCGGACGCGCCAAAGCGCTGGCGCGCGCTGAAGTTGCGGGAGTGGGGTTCCGCGCAGCGCTCGACTATCGATCGCGCATTCGCGCCATTAGCGCCCAGGATGTACAACGCGCTGCCGCCAAATATCTGACGCTCGGCCACACTTCAATTCACGAATACGAGCCTCTCTCTGCTCCTGCGCGCACGTTCGACGCCGACACTTTTTCTGCGACTGTGACGGCGTGGGCGCCAGGGTTCGCGCAACCGGTTGAGAGCGCCATTGTGCAAACCGCAGACGCCAACTCGTCGCTCGCTGCTGTGGCGCAAGGCCCGGAGCGCTCTCCCGAACGGCAGTCGATCCTCGAGTCCGTTCAGCCGATGCCTGTCAAAGACTTCTCAACGCTGAACGGCTCAAGAGCCTTCGTGCGCGAAGACCACGCTCAGCACGAGGTGGCCATCGCGATACTGTTTCAAGGGGGCCGCCTCGTTGAGGAGGCGACAACCAGCGGCGCGACCGAGTTGATGCTTCGCTCTATTTTGTATGGCACGCCCCGCAGGACTTTCGCGCAGGTCACTCAAGAGCTGGAACAGCTCGGAGCAGATATTGAGATTGTTGCGGAGCCCGACTTCTTTGGCTTTATGCTGAGCGTCCTCTCGCGCAATGCCGACCGCGCGCTAAAGCTTCTGCGCGACATGATCGAGGAACCTGCCTTTAGAGATGACGACGTGGCGCGAGCACGGCTCGGGCAGATCGCGTCGATTCGCGACGCCCGCGACTCGAGCTTCACGCGGTCGCGAGAGCTGCTGCTTCAAGCGCTCTTCCCCGGACATCCTTACTCACTCCCATCGCACGGACGTGAGGAGATCGTCGGCGCGTTCACCGCTGAGAAGCTCCGCGAGTGGCATGCACGCGCGATCGTGCGGCAATTTCCGCTTGCGATCATCGTCGGCGACACGGATGGTTCGGCCCTGGTTTCCTCACAGATCGCCGAGGGTTTCAAGAGAAGAGACGTTGACGCTGCGCTTCAAGTAAGAACGGCTCAGCCCGCTGCCGCGGGAGAAAAAAGCGAGCAGCGACGGCTCGAGCAGGCTACCATTGCCGTTGGTTTCGCAGGACCAAAAGCGGAGAGCGCCGATCTCACAGCCGTCCAGTTGATCGAATCCGCGTTGAACGGGCCAGGTGGGCGTCTGCTCAGAGAACTGCGCGACAAACAGAACCTGATCTCGATGGGTGGGTTTGAACACCAGACCATGTTCGCCGCGGGAGTGATAGCCGCGTATTCGGCGACCCGGGCTGAGAACGAGCAGAAGGCGCGGGCGGCACTCCTTGCCGAGTTCGAGCGCCTGGCGCGCGGGGGACTGACAGCCGATGAGATGGCAAGCTCCCGGGCATTGGCCACGACGTCGCGTATTGCGCTTCAGCAATCACACTCGCAACACGCGCTTCAGTACGCGCGAGCAATCTTCCATCGGCAGCAAGCTTCAGCGTCTGATGTCGATAACTTCGCTGAGCTGTTGTCGAAGGTGACTTCCGAGGACATCAAGCGAATCGCCGGTGCTTATTTGAAAGTATCGTCCGCTGGCGCCGGTATCGTTCGAGGCACCCCGCAACAACCAGTCCTGTCTCCACCGAAACAGGACTGATCGCCTGTTACCTGGAACCTCCCGAGGCGGCGGCTGCTCCCTCTTCGCCCACAATCACAACAAGTGAGGACCCGTCCCTCATCACCTGGTAGCGTAAATTAGTCCGAAGGTCTATCACGATGCGCACCGCGCCCGGCCCCGGCTCGCCCACTCTTACCCGATCAACCAGGCTGCCGGTGACCGGGATCGTCTTGCTTCCTAGTTCGCTACGGACGCCCGTGAGATCGATGACGATGCGCGACGGTCCAGTGAGCGTGAAGTCTTTGAACTGAACAGCGCGATCCGTTGCGACTGTGACGCGAAGCGCGCCCTCCACCATCTTGACCCCGACCGAACGCACCACGCTCGCGGGCGCAAGCTGTCGCTCGCTTCGTGTGCTCGTGGTTGCCGTGATGTTCGGTGACAACCGGCTCTCCGGCTCTGCCAGTGCACCGATAGGCTCGGGTCTTCTGGTGCGAGAAGGCCGAACGGGATCTCCCAACGCGGGCTGCTCATCGGTTATCTCTCGCGGTGTCGAGCCTTCCCTGCATCTCTTCACCGCGTCGATGTCGGAGAGCGTCGAACCCTCGGGGAGTATCCACATCTCAACTCGACGGTTGACCTGGGCATCGCTCCTTTCTTGCGGGCACGTGTCGCCGAAGTTCCGCACCGTTATGCGAGCCGGATCGACTCCCTTTTCGCTAACGAGGTAGTCGCGAACGTTGTTTGCGCGGGTGAGCGATATGCCTGGGCGTTCAGACGAATCCCGGTGTCCGTCGATCACCAAGGCCGCGCGCGGGTCCTGCTGTAGAGCAAGCTGGATCTGATCGAGACATGCCTTGTGCTCGTTATTGATCCGAGCCGAATTGAACTGGAAGGAGATCGGTCCGCAAGGCTTGATCACCTCGGGTCTTCGCGGAGGCGGCGGGATTGGTTGCACCGTTATCCTGGCGACACAGCTACTGCCCGGACAAGGCTGATCGCAACGACGCTGGTCTGTGGTGACCATCGCTCGAATGGTGACCGGGCTTGTTACGCCGGTGGTGTCCAGTGTGACTTCAGTGCCTGTCGTCGACGACAGCCTTCCGCCAGTCGTCGTCCACGTGCATGTCGATCTGCCGGCGCCCGCAATCGCGGCGCGCAATGCGACGCGATCGCCCTCGGTTACCGTCGAAGCCGATGCGATGATGCTGCACGTTACGTTTGGACAAGGCGGCTCGGTTACTTCGAATGACGTTGAGCAATTTGATTCCCCGGTGCTGACGCAACCAGACGGATGATCGATGGCTTCAGTGGTGACAGTGACGGTCGTGGTAACCGAATAGCCCCCGCAAGCAAGCTGCGCAGTCGGGACCTCAACGGTGGCCCCACTTCCGTTCAACCCCACGGAACGGCCCTGGGCATCCTTCACTTCCCAGCGGAACTTGTAGCTCACTTTCGCATCGGGATAACCCGGGGTAGTCGCCTTCGCGGTAAGCGTCAACCGATCGCCCCGCGTGATTACTGCCGGTGAGGCTTCAACCACACAGCTTGGCACAGGCGGCGGAGGGCAGCCGTTTCGAGTGCCGATCGAAAAGAACCCAACAAAGCCGTGACGCTCGCCCTCGCCAAATTCAAACTCCTTGGGCTTGCACTCTATCACCGGGGGAGGCGGGGGAGGCGGTCCGCCATATATGTGTGGGTCGGAATAAGAGTTAACTTGATGTTCTTTGACGATCTTCATGCACTCAAGCACCGACAGAGTGCGCTTGCTCGCGCTGTTTAGCGCATAGCGATAACCGCCGCCAAAGGCAATCGAGCCGCCTCTCAGATAGAAGCGCATGCCAACATTCAAGTCGACGGGGTTGATGCGCTCCAGGCTCCGCGTTCCGTCTCCAACATAGACTGTGCTTGCCACCTCGGCGAGAAACTCGATGTACTTGTTCAGCGCAAACGATGCACCTGCATTCAACAGGACCTTGTCGCGAAGATCCAGAACTTTCACGCCGCCCTTCCTGATATCACCGGTGTGGATGTATCCAACGTTTTCGTAGAATCTGAGCCGATGGCTGGAATTCTCCTGGCCGAAAATCAGAATGGGTCCGTACTCGTACTCGCCGTTAGTGCGACCTCTGGCGCGAGCGCCGTCCTCGCGCGAAATTGGAATCTTCACGTAGCCGCCCAGCGCCATGCTGAACCAATGGCGGTTCGCATCGATGAGGTTGTACTTTGACCCGACGTAAACATCTCCGGAGCCGTTCGCTGACGGGCGAGGCCCTAAGACCGGCCTGCCGAGACCATCGAAGCCGAGAAAATCAACTACGCCAAAGAATGGAAGATCGTTATAGAAGTTCGCCTGGTTGGTGACGATTGCCGGACCAAGCCCGGCAACAAGAGGGCCACCGGCGCCTCCTGGCGAAGTGGTGCTCACGCCGTTGAGGCCGGCCGGAGTGCCGAAGCGGCCAAGCGCTGGAAGTATCCCGCCGCCCTCCACTTCAGTCCCTGGAAAGAATGCCGCGTTTCCATCGCCGCCGCTCGGCGGGCCGAGTATCTGAACCGGATCGCCGAAAAGCCGAACCGCGTTGTACTGATACCCGCTCAGTAACAGCGGATTGTTTGACTTGGTCTTCTGCCAGGCCACCCAGTCAACCCACAGCTCCCACCTGTTAGTGAGTCCGACGGTGAAGTTGAATGGGGTCTGATCGATTCGCAAGCCGCCGGGGTCGCGATTGAATCTATTCCAGAAGGCCGCAAAGTTGAACTCGCCCTTGTAGAGAGTGCGGGTGGAAAACGTGTTGAACATTCCGGTGCCGCCCAGCACCGTCGATGTCCGCTGGCGCTCAGCGATGTTACCGAATTGATTCTCTTGCGCCAGTGCCACTCCGCTGATGATGAGGAGCGTGAGAACCAGCGCGTTTGTTTTCATCGTTTGCATCTTTGCCTCTCTTAGCATCCGTACGCGACTCGCGGGGGGCCCAGCGCTAATCGAGCGCAGGCACAACTCGCCTGATGGTTTTTGATCGGCCATAGCGAGCGAATCTTAGGGGGCCTTCTCCCTAGCTTTCTTTTCTTGAACGAGCGTACGGATCTTGAACCGCTTTTCTCACTTCGGCAGCCGCCGGAAATGGGCGGCTTTGCAGCCTGAGCGCGCGGCTACAGGAAGCCTTTTTCGGTGAGTTTCTAAAAGCAGAAAACGTAAGCGCCACGTGGAATAGTTCAACACCAGTGGCGCCATTCGCGACTATACACCAAAGATTTGACGCGTCAATTCCCCGCGTGGGTAAGCAGGTGGGTGGCCGGTGGCCGTTGAGGAGCGGGCGATCCCATAAACAAAGCGGGGCGATCCGAAGACCGCCCCGCTGTGGGTCCGAGAGGATTCCCGGAGTTATTGGTTCGTCGACGCGCTGAACGTTTCCGGCTGAAGGATCATTCCAACCGGCTCGCCGGGCCTCCGAGCTCGTCGTCGAGGAACGCGGCGCGCCGGCTTCTTGTCTACCGACGCCGCGGGTTCCTCAGTCGTGATGACCGAAGGTGTGGCGCCGGAAGCGCACTTCTTCATCCCGTCGATGTCAGAAGCTCTGCCGTCCGCAGGCACGATCCAGAATTCGACCCGACGGTTGAGGTTCGGATCACCGGAGTCATGCGGGCAGGTGTCGCCGAAGTTGCGCACCGTTATGCGAGCGGTGTCGACGCCCTTCTCGTTCACCAGATAGTCGCGCGCGTTGTTGGCGCGGGTGAGCGAGATGCCTACGCGCTCAGAAGAGTCACGATGGCCGTCAACCACGAGCGACGAACGCGGGTCTTGCTGCATTCTGAGTGCGATTTCATCAAGACACGCCTTGTGCTCGTTGTTGATCCTCGCCGAGTTGAACGGGAAGAAGATCGGTCCGCACGGCGAGATCGGTGGCGGTATAATTGGCTTATCGGGCGACACCACAGTGACGCTTGTCGAGCAGCTTCCACCAGGACACGGTTGGTCGCAACGCGTCCTGCTGGTGCCGACATTCACCGTTACAGTGATCGTCCCAGGCGATGCGCCTGTCGTATCGAGCTTGACTTCAGCACCGGTCGTTGACGAAAGCGTTCCGCCGGTTGTCGACCAGGTGAAGGTTGCTCCGTCAGCACCCGTCGCTGTTGCGCTGAAGGTGACGGTATTGTTAACTATCACAGACGATTCCGAAGCTCGGACCTCGCAAGTGACGGTCGGGCACGGCGGCTCGGTTACTTCAAAGCTTGCCGTGCAAGTGGTCTGACCAGTGGTTACGCAATCGCTCGGGCAATCAACCGCCGGGACCGTTGCGGTCACGGTGGTCGTCACCGAATACCTGCCGCAGGCAAGCGATCCGGTAGCTACGTCAACCGCAGCTCCAGTGCCGCTTACCGTAACCGGCCGGCCTTGCCCGTCGGTCACCTGCCAGCGGTACTCGTAAGTGACCGTGCTCGATTCGTAACCCGGAGTGGTCGGCGTCGTGGTCAGCGTCAGCCGGTCTCCTTTGTTGACCGTCGTCGCGCTGCCTGCAAGCACACAAGTCGGAGCCGGAGGCAACGGACAACGCTTTCGAGTTCCTATCGAGAAGTATGCGACGAATCCGTTTCCGCCTTCCGACTCGAACGTTTGAGGCGTGGTGCTGAAAAGCGGATTGATGATAAAGAACTGCGGGGTCACACCGCGCGATTTGATGAAGGTGGTATTCGAAACAAACACGGGCAGGGTTACGTCGTCCGCGTTGTTCAGGTTTCGCCTGTAGCCGCCGCCGAAAGAGATCGCGCCGTTCTTGAAGAAGAACCGCAGTCCGAGGTTCAAATCGGTTGGACTGATATTCTCGCCCAGGAATGGCAGGAGGTTTGGCGTGCGATGAGCGACGAACTGCGTGTGCGCCAACTCAGCAAGAAACTCGACGTGCGAGTTTAGGGCAACCGACATACCGGCGTTCATCAGAAGCTTGTCGGGCAGATCCAGGATCTTGACGTCGTTCTTGCTCGGGTCGGTGGTTCGAATGTACCCAATGTTCTCATAAAGCCTGAACCGTTTTCCGCCACTCTCCTGACCGAACATCAGGATTGGCCCAAACTCATATTCACCGCTGGTGCGTCCGCGCGCCCGCGCGCCATCGCCGCTCGAAATCGGTATTTTCAAGTAGCCGCCGAGCGCCATGCTGAACCAGTGATGGTTAGGATCGATAAGGTTGAACTTGGTGCCGATGTAGAAATCGCCAGAGCCGTTTGATGACTCGCGGAATCCAAACACCGGACGGCCCGAGCTGTCGAAGCCCTGAAAATCGAGCTCGCCGAAGAACGGCAATTCAGGATAGTAGCTCGGGAGGTTGATGGCGATCAGTGGGCCAAGGCCCCTAACCAGCTTGCCACCCGGCCCAGCGGGTGAAAAGTTGCTCGACGGGAATCCGATCGGCGTGCCGAATCGACCCAACGAAGGAAGTATTCCTCCAACGGCCGAACCGCTTCCCGGGAAGAATGCCGCCGACTTGCCCTGTCCACCAACCGGCGGACCTAACAGCACAAAAGGATCGCCAAAGAAGCGCGACGCACTCAACTGATATCCACTCAACAGTTGCGGTTGGCGCGAGGTCGTGTTGGTCCACACGTTCCAGTCGAGCCATAACTCCCACCTGTTGGTGATGCCGACGGTAAAGTTGAATGGAACTTGATTGATGCTCAGGTCACCGGGGTCGCGCGTGTAGTTGTTCCAAAACAGCGCGAAGTTGAACTCGCCCTTGCACAAAGTGCGAGTCGAAAAGGTATTGAACAATCCGGTGCCGCCGAGGACCGTTGGCGCCTTCTGCCGCTCGGCAAGGTTACCATCGTGGTGCTCCTGTGCGAGCACAGTCCCCGCGAGAACCAAAAGCACTGTTACAAGCGTGCTTATCTTTCTAGCCGCTTTCATTAGTTTGCCTCCTGACGTAGTCATCCACGGAATGTAGTTCGTTTTCAGGATCGCCTCCCAAAACTTAGTGAGGTGATTTGCCTCCCCTTAAGAACCAAGGGGGCGGGATGTAGTTCTATGTGAGCGTCCACCTGAACCGTCCTGCGAGGTTCATTATGAGTTCGATGCTTGCTAGCCGATGAAGCTGGCTCTACTACGGCCCATTACAGGTATATCTATACTCGGAATTAGCGTTGGGGTCAACATAAAAATTACTTTTTTTTCAACAACCCTCACACTTTAGAAACCGCCGCGCGGACGTGCGCCGACCGAGATTTCGGCGCTCCTTTCAAAGACTTGAGTCGGCCCACCAGGATGCCCCACCAGGATGCCCCACCAGGATGCCCCGCCAGGATGCCATGATAAACTTCGCTCAGGCGTATATGCCGCGCAGCCGCGTGTCGTAGGCCACCCGATCGATAGCAAGCATGTAGGCCGCCAGACGGGTATTGACGCGATACTTGTCCGCAAAGCCGACCACATCGTTGAAGCTGCTCACCATTATCTCGTGCAGACGCGTGTTGACGGTCTTCTCGTTCCAAAAAAAGCCCATTCGGTCCTGCACCCACTCGAAGTAGCTGACGGTGACTCCCCCGGCATTCGCCAGGATGTCCGGTATGACGAAAATACTCTTCGCGGAGACGATCTCGTCGGCATCCGCTGTCGTCGGACCGTTTGCACCCTCGGCGAGAATTCGACACTTGATGCGGTCAGCGTTGTGGGTGGTTATCTGGTTTTCGGTTGCCGCCGGCATCAGTATTTCGCACTCTACCTCGAGCAGATCGGCCGTGCTGATATGCTCGGCTTCGGCATATCCCTCGACCGTCTTGTTTTCTTTCAAGTATTGGAGCACGCCTGGAACATCAAGCCCCCGCGGGTTGTAGAGCGAACCTGTGATGTCAGCGAGACCGATGACCTTGTAACCCTCCTGATGCATCAACAGCGCAGCCGTACCGCCCACGTTGCCGGCGCCTTGAACAACGACCCTGGTGTCGTTGATTCTGAAACCGAACTTCTTGCAGGCCTCGTTGCAAACGAAAAGCAGCCCGCGCCCGGTGGCTTCCTTCCTGCCGCGCGATCCGCCGATCTCGATCGGCTTGCCGGTCACGACGGCCGTAACCGTGTGCCGAGCGTGCATCGAGTAAGTGTCCATCATCCACGCCATCGTTTGCTCATTGGTGTTCATATCGGGGGCAGGCACGTCTCGCTCGGGACCAATGAAATCAAGCAATTCGGCGGTGTAGCGCCTGGTCAACCGCTCGATCTCGATCAGACTCATCTCGCGCGGGTCGCAGATGATTCCTCCCTTTGCGCCGCCAAAAGGGATATTGACGACGGCGCACTTCCACGTCATCCACGCAGCAAGCGCCCGCACTTCATCCAGGTTGACGTCCGGGGAATACCTCACTCCGCCTTTTGCAGGGCCGCGCGCGAAGTTGTGTTGCACGCGATAGGCGGTGAACACTTGATAGTTCCCGTCATCCATCATCACCGGAATATAGATGGTGATCTCCCGGTTCGGCCATCGCAGTATCTTATAAATGTTCGGGTCCAGATTGAGCCTGGCCGCGGCTTCATCGAACCGCTGCATCATCGACTCGAATGGATTCTCTTCTTTGATCTCTTTGGCGTCGTCAACAAAGGCGCTTGGCATTGACTTCCTCCGAACACAGATGTTAAGTGCAAAGGCTACTTGGTTCGAGGCAATTTTCTTGAGCGGACTGAGATGTCCACTTGCCCGTTGAGTCGCGATTATACCCAACGTTGAAAGGCCAGGCAACGAGCGAGCGGAGTCACCTCTTGAGCCGAAGAAACATTCAAGCAGATCAAGTAATAAATCAGATCGCGGCAGACAACTCCTCGGGGGCCGCGCAGATCCTGCGCCGCGCCGGGGAGGTGTTTCCGCTGCTCACCGCCCGGCAATTCGGGCACGCTCCAACAAGCGTAGAGGAAGCGCGACAAGCTGTCATCGAGACCTGCATAGCTCTGGTTAGGGCTCAGCCTCACATGAGTCCGCTACTCCGGTTGGCAAGTTTCGTGATTTCGGTGGCGCGAACGGCGGAGGGCGCGGGGGAAGCGCTCGAGTCCGCAGAAGCCGCTTCGATGACATTCATCGAGAACTCCGAACGCGCGGCTCATGCGGCGGCAGTGCAAGCGGCGAGTTTGATTCGCAGCGACGCGACCGTGTTGACTCATTCGCGAAGCTCTACAGTGCTGGCAGCTCTCGTCGAAGCTAAGCGCGCCGGAAGAGACTTTTCGGTCATCGCGACCGAGAGCCGCCCGATGCTGGAAGGCCGCAGCTTAGCTGAGACCCTTGCCGGTCATGCCATTCGCGTTACCTTGATCGCCGACGCAGCAGCTTCGCTCGCTATGGACAAAGTCGATATTATCCTCGTTGGAGCCGATACGATCACGCCACAGAATCTGGTGAATAAGATTGGCACCCGGATGATTGCGCTTGCGGCGCGCGCGGGTGGTCTGCCCGTCTACTCGGTTTGCGACACATCGAAGCTCATACCTGCGGACTATCGTAGCGCCTCCGTTTTCGACGAAGGAAGCGCCAGTGAATTGTGGCCGGACGCACCTAAGGGAGTGAGGTTGGTAAATTGCTATTTCGAACCGACACCGCTTACTTACTTCACCGGGATCATCACTGAAGACGGCGCGCTATCGAGCCAAGAGGCTGCGAGCCGGGCCGCAGGTGCTTCGATAGATGACGTGCTGGTGAATGCTCTGGATAGGTTGCCGGGACCGATCAGATGACCGCCAGTATCATAAGCTGGTTAGAGAACTGATGGCCGTTGGCGGTGTTGCTGTAGAACAGCAGCCCTTCATCCCGGCCGACTATTGAAGCGTCGATCCAGACGATATGAAGCACGCCCCGGCTGTCGACAGTCATCGCCGGACTATGCGCACGACCAATGCTATTGTTGGCGTTGGAAACCCGCGCTACCTCTCCGAAACTCGCTCCGGCGTTGTCAGACTTCGCGAGGAATACCTGCCGGTTCTTGATCGACTCTTCCCCGAACAGGTCTCCGTTTTGAAACGCGACGTAAACCGCATTCTGGAAAGCGATCACCGACGGCTTGTGAATATCGCCAGTAGGAAATCTGCTGACGTTGATCGGCTCAGCGAAGGTCCCGCCACTATCGGTCGAGCGCGAGTAATAAGCCTCAGCGTTGCCGGCGCTCTCGTCCACCCAAACAACGCTCAACCGGCCCTCGCCGTCGGCCGCAATTGCCGCCTCGGTAGCTGCACCGGTCCCGGTTGAAACTTGCAAAGGCTCGGAAAAGGTCTGCCCCCCATCAATCGAACGCGCGAACATCACGACGCTAGTGCCCGGAGCCGTGTCTTGCCACACTACGTTTATCGCGCCGCCTGGATCGACGGCTATCTCCGGATCGAATGCAACACCCGATGACCTTGAAACATCAAGAGGCCCCGAAAACGTTGCGCCTAGATCGGTAGATCGTACGAAGATAACCCTACCGCCGTTGTCCCTGGTGTCGCCCCAAACAATGTTGACTGCCTCGTTGGAGTCGAGCGCTACACGCGGCGCGAAGGCGCCGCCGCTGTGCGGCGTGATGTTTGCCGGTTTTCTAAACTTCGTTTTCTTTTTCGTGCGAATCAGATAAGCCTGGGTGGTCCCCGTCGAGTTATCGTGATAGGCGACGTAGATTTTCACCTTGCCGGTCTTATTTATCGCCAATGAAGGGCCGAACGCTTCGCCGGGCGAGTTCGAAAGATTGCGCGTCGCCGGGAGATTGTCCCACGCGGCGCCGTAGTCACGCGACATCGTAAAGAAGATCTGGCTATGCGGCCTGTGTTCACTGGCGGGAGCAGTTGCGACCGACATCATCAAGTAAAGATTGTCACCGCTGTCGACGTCGATTGCGGGAAAGCGCTGCGCTCCGAAAAATGTCTGAGCCCGAGCCCTCCTGGACATTGGAGAAGAACCGGCGATGACGAGCATCACCGCCGCAGCCAACAGAATCACTGAAACACTTTTTCTATTCATGTGACGAGCGTTGAAGAGTGAAGTCTAACTGAAACCCGCAAGCGACGGATTAGATGTTACCCGAGTTTCAACTCGTATTTCAACTGTAGCTTCCAAGCCGAAGCTTCAAACGATAGCACAGTCACCGATCCCGAATCCGCGTCTCACTGCTATTGAAAGGTCACCATCTGGCCATCCGTCGTGAAGTTTGACACCTCGCGCGGGCGGACATCATACTCAGACCTCGCAACTCATCTGCAGGGGAAGATGGATGACGGCTACGATTCTGGATGGCGCGAGCGTCGCAAAAGCAATAAGAGACGAAGTCGCAAGCGAGGTGGCCGAATATTCAACGCGCGGGCTCCGGCCAGGACTCGCGGCGGTGCTGGTAGGAAACGATCCGGGATCGCAGATTTACGTTTCGGGAAAGGTGAAGACCTGTGAGCAACTTGGACTCTATTCCGAGAAGATCGACTTACCGGAGACAACGACCACCGGCGCGTTGCTCGCGCTGGTTCGCGATCTGAATGCGCGCGACGACATAGACGGCATACTCATTCAGCTCCCGCTGCCCAGGCAAGTCGATGCCGCTCTTGTGCTGAATACGGTTGATCCCGCGAAGGACGTCGATGGCTTTCATCCGGTTAACGTCGGGAGACTCGTGCTGAATGAGCCGGGGCTGAGGCCGTGCACGCCGGCTGGGATCATTGAGTTGCTCGAGCGCCACGACATACGGATGACGGGCGCACGTGTCGTGGTGATGGGTCGAAGCCGGATTGTCGGATTGCCGGTCGCGTTGTTGCTCTTGCAAAGGCACGCGACGGTGACGATCTGCCACTCGCGAACACCCGACTTGCCCGCGATTGCCCGCGAGGCCGACGTACTTGTCGCCGCAATTGGAAGGATGGGTATGGTAGACAGCAGCTACATAAAACCGGGCGCTGCCGTTGTTGACGTGGGCATGAACAGGGTAACAACCCGAGAAGATTTCGACCGTTTCTTCGGCGACGACCCCAAAAGGCGCGCGGCTTTTGAAAAGAACGGCTACACGCTGATTGGCGACGTGAACCCGCGCGAGGCCGCAGAGGTGGCCGGCTACCTGACGCCGGTTCCAGGCGGCGTTGGGCCTCTGACGATCGCGATGTTGATGAAGAATACTCTGGCGGCGATGAAGATGCGCCGCGGTTCCAAAGACTAACTCTATGGGAAATGTCACAGCAAATGAGTGCCCGCACCTCGCGGACACAAACATCAAGGCTCTCGAAGTCACCAGCACCGCCTGCGTGGAATGCGGCGTGAGCGCGCCCACCCGAGTGTGCATGACGTGCGGTCACATCGGATGCTGCGAGACCACCAGCGGTCACGCACTCGCGCATTCGAAGTCGAGCGGCCATCCGCTCATACGCGAGCTTCCGGTCTCCGAGCGTTCGTTCACATGGTGCTACGGGTGCAACGCGTATTTGAAGAACTGAGCACAATGGGATGACGGCCGGATCCGCAACGCCGTGACTACGGAGCACGAAGTCAACTGCCGCTCACCAGTGTTGTATTGTAAGTAGATGGTGTGTTATAAACAGCGTACTCGATGACCGGCGAACTCACAACGCAACCTATGCTTGAAGCGCTCCTGGAGGGACAGCGCCAGCTTGCTTCCCAATTGGCGGAGATGCGTGACGCCATCGCCACGATGTCCGATAAGCAAGGCGCGATTGATGCTAAGCAGGACACAATTTCTGCTAATCAAGACGCGATTGATGCTAAGCAGGACACAATTTCTGCGATGCAAGACGTGATCGCTGCGAAGCAGGAGACAATTTCCGCGATGCAAGATGCGCTTGCTGGTAAGCAAGACGAACTCGCAGCCAGACAGGACCGGCTTGACGTGCGCCTCACGGAACTTACTAGCAAGGTTGAGGACGGGTTCGACGACACCACCCGCAAGATAGAGATCTTCAACGACCGTCTCCTCGGTTTTGAAAGTTGGCTGAAGAGGGTCGACCGGCGCCTGCACGACGAAATCCTCGCTCGCACCCGCTGACAAGAACCACCGGCATAGTCCACAATCTATCCCCGAGGAATCCACGGAAAGAACGCGCTCGTGCGGCGGACATAGTTGCGATACTCCGGCTTGGTTTTCGTGAGCGTCTTCTCAAGCAAAGCAACTCCTGAGACCTTCATCAAAAGCCCAGTCATAATCAGTGGACTCATCACCGTCCATACTCCTCCGGGCGTAGACAGCGCGATCAAAAAACAGCCCCACCACAACAGCGCATCGCCAAAGTAATTCGGGTGCCGCGTGTAGCGCCACAGCCCACGGTCCATAACCTTGCCTTTGTTCCGGGGGTCAGCCTTGAACCGCGCGAGCTGAAGATCACCGGCTGATTCAAACAGAAATCCGATGAGCCATATCGCTGCGCCGGCCCAGTCGAGCCAGGTGAGCCGCGCAGGCTCGCGCGAAATCTGCGCTATCTGAAGCGGCAATGAAATGATCCACATCAGCAACCCCTGAAGCCCAAACACCGTGAAGAGGCTCACGATCGGGAATCGCTTGCCGAAACGCGCTCGCATCGCCTGGTATCGGAAGTCCTCCCCCTTCCCTTTGTTCCGCCAGAAGATGTGCGACGCAAGCCGAAGTCCCCACACCGCGGCGAGCGACGTTATCAGGACCTTGCGATCCGGGTAGCCGTTTGTGGTCGCATAGCACACGACCGCAATCAGAACAAATCCGAGTCCCCAAAAGATGTCGACGATGCTCGCGTCCTTCTTGATAAGGCTCAGCAACCAGACGCTCAGCATCAACCCGCCAGTCGCGGCCAACGTGGTGAGGATGACGCACAGTGTTTCGCTCACAAATCACCTCCGAGAGGTAGCACAGACTTTAGTCTGTGTTTGCGCAGACTGAGTCTACGCTACGTCAACGCTGTTTCTGTTGTCCCACCCATTCATCGACCCGCGACCAGTGCTCATACAGCCAGGCGGTCTGGGACGCGCGATCTCTCGGAATCTCTTCGAATGCCACTCGCCAAAAGCGGACGCGGAGCACTGCGCCCACCATAGACCCTCGCAAGAAATCCCGAAAGTTGGTCACGCCCTCCAGACCCCAGTGTCCACAAAAAAGCGCATGCGCACGGACGTTCCGTTCGAGCAAAGCAAGCGTCCCTCCCAGTCGAGGCGGCAGCACATTCTTGAGCGTGCTCGCCTTGCGAAAAAGTTCGCCGTCGCCGCTCGCCAGCCGCTCGAGTATCCGCTCGCGCTTTTCAGGGGTGAAGCGTGTACCTTCCGGATAGATCAGCACACCGTCCTTCGTACCCAGACCATCCATCAGCCGCCGCACCGCCGAGATTGCCAGCTCGTCCCCGGCCCCCCGGCGCACGAAGCAGTTGGGAAGCCTGTTGCCTACGATGTCCAGACACGGGTCCCACAGAAGTTGACTCTTGAGCACGAAGCGCAGCCGAAGACCCTGCCGCTTCGACAAGATAGTCGACGGAAGCAGCGTGTCTCCAAGACTCACGTGCCGAATGAAAACGATGAACGGCCCTTCTCCAATGTCGTCCGCTCCTTCGATGTCGACCCTGATTCGAAAGAGCACCCTTCCCGCGCGGAACAAACAGCCGGCCCACCACTGTTGCAGCGCAAAGTTCCAGTCGAGGAATCGCTCATGCCCGGCTCGTGTAAGCACGCTCGCCAGCCATAGGAAAAAGCTCATCGCGATCCCCGCCACTTCGCAGCATAGATAAAACGCCAGAAGCGCGATGAAGCGAACGGCGGCCCAGTTGCTTCGGCGCGCGATGTCCGCAACGGCGGCAATCACGATCAGCGCGGGGAGACTGGCAAGAAGCGCGAGACACGACGCTGTGTACAGCGGCACAGTGATCGCTCGCCGGCCCCATCGCTTTGCAAACGATTCGGCCGCGCCCAACCCGTTGCCCATCGGCGAGCCTTGCGTCTGTTGCTTCATGCCGTTTCGGTTCATCTCCAATGTCCGGCAAACTTCAGCTTGTCGCCCGTTCGGCCTCGGCCGTGTTCGCAAACGCGACAACTTGAAGTTTGCCGGGCCTCGTTTTCAGTTCGGGGAGATTATCAAATTGCTTTATACTTCTCATCCTTTATTGACTCCCGGAGGATCACTCGATGCGAAAAACGACATGCGCCTTCGTCTTGCTTCTCGCGACCTGGCCCCAAATGGCCGCGCCTCAATCAAGCGACACGATGTCTTCACGGTTAGTTGGCGAAGTACTCACGAGCGGTCAACAGTTGAAATACCTCTCGATGCTCAGCGATGAGATCGGCAGCCGCCTGACGGGTTCACCTGGCGCGCGCCGGGCCGAAGAAGCAATGGAAGCCGAAATGAAGCGGCTCGGACTGGCGAACGTACATCGCGAGGCGTTCACAGTTGCCGTGTCCTGGGAGCGCGGCTCGGCCGAGGCGCGGCTTGTTTCTCACTCGAACCGCCCGCTCACGGTCGCTTCGTACACGTGGACGCCGGGAACCGGCGGGGCTATCGAGGGGGAAGTCGTCGACGTCGGGGCCGGCCGTCCGGAAGACGTCGAGCGAGTGCGAGCGCGCTTGCGAGGGCGGGTCGCGTTTGCGATTCCAGCGGGCGAGACGCTCGACGCGGTCATCTACAACTTCTATCGCACGCCGCTGCTTGCGCGTGAATTAAGAGATGCAGGTGCTATCGCCTTGCTGATCGCTTCGGACAAGCAACACGCAATGCTGTACACAGCGCCCGTCGATTTCAACGCTCGCGTTGCGGCGCTCCCGACTCTCTCCCTTGCGCGCGAAGACGTGGGCTTGCTTCAGCGTTTGCTTGCTTCCGGTCAGAAGCCGCGCATTGCTCTGGACGTGCGCAACAAGCTTGGTCCGGCCTTTGAATCAACCAATGTCGTCGGCGAGATCATCGGGCGCGAGCGCCCGAACGAGATAGTTTTGCTCGGCGCGCACCTCGACTCAAACGATCTCGGCCCCGGCGCGCTCGACAACGCAGCGGGTTCGGCAGCGGTATTGGAAACGGCTCGCGCGATCAAATCGCTTGGGGTAGCTCCGCGGCGAACCATCCGCTTCGTTCTGTTCACCGGCGAGGAGGAAGGAATGCTCGGCTCGAACGCCTACGTGGCTCGGCATCGAGACGAGATGGATAGCACGGTCGCGGCTTTGATAATGGACGTCGGAGCGGGAAGGCCTGTTGGATGGTTTTCGATGGGACGAACAGATCTCGACGAGCAGATTCGAGAGTTGATGAAGCCGCTCGCGCCCTTCGGCGTGTCTACGATCGAGCACGGCGCCTTCGCCGCCACTGACAACGCCGCCTTCATGGCTGAGGGCGTCCCGAACCTCATCCTGCTTCAGGACGAGTCGGTATACTTCACCGTGCATCACACCGTCGCCGACACCTTTGATAAGGCAGACCCGCGTGACTTTGCGACGTGTGTTGCTACGGTAGCCGCCAGCACGTTCGGCATAGCCGATCGCGTGAATCGTTTCGGACGCCGGCTGACTTCCGAGGAGGTGAGGAAGATGGCGGCGGAATCAAAAGTGGATGAACAGTGGCGCGCGGCAGGAATATGGAAGTGAGGCGAGAAGGCAGAAGGCAGAAGGCAGAAGGCAGAGACGCGACATCTGCCTTCTGACTTCTGCCTTCCGCCTTCTGCGTTCTGCCTTCTGTCCTACCTGATGTAAAACATTCCCGACTGTCCAAACACCGAGTCGTTTGAAGAGTCTGTCAGCCGCACGAGCACAGTCTCAGACCTTGGTTTCTTGGCTTTGACGCGAAGCGTACCCAAGCTTGAATCGACGTCCTCGGCCAATACCTGCCACGTACTTCCGCCGTCACGCGAGATGCTGACGTCGAGCTTGTT
Source organism: Acidobacteriota bacterium (assembly GCA_038040445.1). Classification (NCBI taxonomy): domain Bacteria; kingdom Pseudomonadati; phylum Acidobacteriota; class Blastocatellia; genus Candidatus Onstottus; species Candidatus Onstottus frigus. The sequence goes on from JBBPIG010000004.1 coordinate 54,728, forward strand.
CACGGCTGCGCTCGCGGACCAGCTAATTCTGTACTTTTCACCAGGCGTCCATTGCTCGCCGGCGCTTGGCGAGTTAACCGCAATCGATGCGGAGGCCGGCGGTTGAGGGCCCACGTTTGGAAGAGAGAACGCATAAACACTGTTATCTATCGATCCGATGAATACGCTCGCTGCTGAGATCGACACCCCACCCAACATTTGGCTGTGCTGCGGGGTGTTCCAGATTTCGCTCCCGGTCGAAGCGTCAAAAGCGCGAAGCCTTCCGTCAGCGCCCCCGACGAACACCGCGCCTCCGGCCACTGCTGCCGCTCCTATCACAGGAAGCGATAGCGGAGTGTCCCAAACTATCCGTCCGTCTCGTTGATCGAGCGCTACAACTTTACCGGTGGCGACTCTGACGGTCGCGCCAAAAAAGATCTTGCCGTAGGCTGTGGCCGGCGACGAGATGCTGCCGCCTCGTGAGTCGCCGTCGCTCACCACGGTATCCCAAATCAACTCTCCGGTCGCCCGATGGAGCCCGTAGCAGTGTCCGTCCTTGGATGGGATCGCCAGCATCGGACGACCGTCGATGTCGAACAAGACCGGCGATGCGCCGAAGTCGAGATTGTTCAGGTCGGCGCGCAGCTTCTTGAACTCCCATACCAGTGCTCCGGTGTCCGCGTTGAGCGCTATTACCGCGGACGAATGAGTATCGGCGCCGGTGCAGAAGTTGCCCGTGCCTACGTATATCATCCGCCGCCCGGGGTCTACGGTGGCCGACGACCAGACCGCCCCGCCCTTGCTTCCGTCGGGCGCCGTCGCAAAATTCCAGAGAACGCGCCCGTCGCTCGCGTCCACACAGACCAGTCTGCCGGTAATGCATGGGTTCACGCAGTGGCTGGCTAAGCCTATGTATATCTTTCCGTCAAACACCAGGGGTGAACCATAGATGTGAAAAGCCTGGGTGGGATCTGCAAGCTGGGTCCGCCAGATTGCTTGCCCGTTCGCTGCATTCACAGCGTGAAGCTGCGCCAGACCGTTGCCGAAATACAACTTGCCACCCGAGAGCGCAGCCGTGCCATCGATCCCGTAGGTGTCCGCGCAGGGATCTATGCGTATAGTGCCCGCGTTGTAGCTCCAGAGTACGGCTCCGTCGCTCTCGCGCAACGCGTACATGTTGCCGTCCCACGAGCCTACATAAACAACACCACCCGACACGAGAGGCGTACCGGTAACCCAGTCGCCCGTTGGAAACGACCATGACTGTGTCAGAGTCCCGGCGTTGGCGGCGCCGACCGCCGACGTTTCCGAAAACGCCGAATGTGCTGAGTCATGCTGATAGGATGTCCACTCGGCTGACGTGCTGACCGCCAGCGCTCCGATGACCGGGTTGTCGATTCTGCCGCCGACCGTCAGAAAAGACGCTGCGGCAAATAGCGGGTAGCTCGGAGCTTTCGAGCTCGTATGAAAAAGCCCGCCGTTTTTGTAGTACCTCACCACGTTCGCTTGTACTGCTATGCGAAACACATCGCCTATACGGTAGGAAGTCTCTCCTCCGTAGGCGTTGTTTTCGCGGATCTCAGCGAAGCCAAGTTCGGTGAGCTTGATGGCGAAGTCTATCTCTGAAAACCCGGTGCCGATGGCTGCGTGTGTAAGCCCGCAGAATAAGACCTTGTTTGAGTCGCCGGCGGCAAATTCGAAAAGGGCATCGCCTGATGTCACGATCTGCTGCGATCTCGCTCCGGCATCCGCGGAATCGCTGCGGCCCGCGGTCTTCTGAAGACTGTTCCCGGCGATCGTGCAGTTCGTCGTGTTGATCCAGATGACGTTTTGCGGCACGCCGGCGCCCACCTGTCCAATTGACGCGGGCGCAAAACAAAGTGAGAGGAGGGGGATGGCAATAACAAGGTATTGGGCTGCTCTAATTGGCATAAGGGGGTACATTCCTAACTGTTCGATTCACGGGTCACCCTTCCAGGTGAGACTCCGAACGCCGAATCAGGTCGCGCAAATACGGCGAGATCAGCGCCGTGACACTCCTAGGATAGTTCGAATGTCACTGGAGTTCCGATTCCCGCGGCCTGGGAAGACCCGATCCGGATCACCGGCAGGCTCCAACGACGCCGCCGTCATCCGTTCGAGCGATCGCAAACAACTCTGGTCGCATAGCGTACCATCTCATAGTGGCATTGAGCTTGCTAAAGATTGAGCGTGCCGATAGGTGAACGAATGAGCCAAATGCCTGCTGACAACGAAACACTGACGGCTCTGCAAACCGAACTCCCAGCGAGCCCGCCAAGAGTACGGGTGCCGGCTTGGCTGCGGCTCGCGGGCTACCTGGCGCTAGGGACGGCGGGCTCGCTTGCGATCGCAATGGGCGCTGCGAGCTACCCGCTTTCGGGACTGCTCATTCGTCCCAGACTCAAGCGACTCTCTCAACTCAAAAGCCCACACATCAGACACCTGATTCGCCGAAACGGCATAGCATTCGAAGATGTCACGATTCCCTCATTCGATGGAACGCGATTATTCGGCTGGTGGATGAGCGCCGATCGAAAAGCGCCGACGGTGGTCGTCCTTCACGGCGTGAAGAAGAATCGCACGGACGTCTTGCGAGCTGCCCTGGTGCTGCGGCGCGCGGGCTTCAACGTGCTGATCTTCGACGGCCGCGGACACGGCGACAGTGAGGGGCGCTTTGTGACATACGGCTTTTACGAACGCCGCGACGTCGAATCGGCGATTGAGTGGCTGGCAGACGAGAAAAAGATCGACCGCAATCGGGTTGGAATAGCCGGAGAATCAATGGGCGCGGCCATCGCGCTTCAAGTCGCGGCTCACAACCCGTGGATACGGGCGGTGTGGGCGGACAGCCCCTTCGCGTCACTGCGCCGCATAACCGAAGAATTTGTTAAGCGAGCCACCCGGCTGCCCGGCGCGGTTTTGAACCCGGTGTTGTGGACGACTATTCAGGTTGCGAACTACAGAGGCAGCTTCGATGTGCACTCGGTGGATCCGTTAGCGCTTGCGGCTCGGATAAAGTGTCCGGTGTATCTGGTGCACGGCACGGCCGACCAGGTGATAGCCAGTTCGCACTCCGAAAGCATTCACGCGGCTCTGGGCAGCGAGAAGGAAATATGGTTCGTGGAAGGCGCTCGTCACGCCCGATCGATCCGCCACGCCAGAAGCGACTACAGTGACCGGCTGACTCGCTTCTTCAGAGCAAAGCTGAAGGCTTAAGCCAACTTCTCGCCCCGCCTTCCTTTTCACATTCCGCTTTCGTCGCGTCGCAGCCGGGTGCGCGCCCGTTTCAGGCCCGATGGTTGACACTCGCGCGAACGCTCTGTTAGTTTCAGGTTTTCGTTAAACCGACGATTTCTTTCCTGAGTAGCTCAATGGTAGAGCATCCGGCTGTTAACCGGAGGGTTGTAGGTTCGAGTCCTACCTCAGGAGCCAGATCCCTCAAAGATTGGAGGCAGCCGCTGAGTGGCTGCCTCCAGTTGTGTGACCGATTTGTGTGACCGAGATTTTGGCCTCCTGACATTTTTTCAATAGTGCGTTTTCTGTCGTCGGTCGCGTGGGTATGACGAGCCGACTTCTGGATTGTACTCTGCCCCAAGATCGCCGCCTGAATCAAGATGGATAAAGAACTGTCAGCCAACACCAATCTCTCGCATTACCGCATCGTCTCCAAAATCGGCGCGGGCGGGATGGGAGAGGTTTATTTGGCTGAGGACCTGAAACTCGGCCGCCGGGTGGCCCTCAAAGTCTTGACTCACGAGCTGACAAAGAACCCGGAACACTTGCAGCGTTTTGAACGAGAAGCGCGTGCCGCTTCGGCACTCAATCATCCAAACATTTTGACGGTTTATGAAATCGGTGAGTCAGCAGGCGCGCACTTCATTGCGACCGAGTTTATTGAGGGCGAGTCGTTGCGCCAGCGCATCAGGCGCGGCCCATTGGAATTGCCCGAAGTTCTGGACATAGGCATCCAGATCGCCTCGGCTCTTGCGGCAGCGCATGAAGCGGGAATCGTGCATCGCGACATCAAGCCGGAAAACATCATGGTGCGCAAAGACCATCTGTTGAAAGTCCTGGACTTTGGTTTGGCCAAACTGGTCAAGCAGGAAACGCGCGAACTCGACAAGGAAGCGGTTACGCGGGCGCTGCTCAAAACGACTCCCGGCACCGTCATGGGAACGACCATCTACATGTCGCCTGAGCAGGCGCGCGGTCGCGACGTGGACGAGCGCACAGACATCTGGAGCCTGGGCGTTGTGCTTTATCAACTGGTGACTGGAAGCGTGCCGTTTGCCGGCGACACGATGAGTGACGTCATTGCCTCGATACTGAAAACAGAGCCGCCGCCGCTGGTCCATGAAGCGGAGTCGGTGCCCCGCGAGCTGGAACACATAGTCAGCAAGGCGCTGCGCAAGAACCGCGAAGATCGCTACCAACACATCAAGGATCTGTTGATTGATCTGAAAGACTGCAAACAAGAGTTGGAGTTTCTGTCAAAGCTGGGAGGATCCCTCCCCCCAGAGCAGGCCGCCAAGCAACCATCTTGGCTGACTGCCCGGGGTGCCGCTGTTGAGACGAGCGGCGTAACCGGCCTCCACACAACTTCGAGCGCCGAGTACATCGTCAATGAGATTAAGCGCCACAAGCTCAGTGCGACGACCGCTCTCGTTGTTTTGATTGGTCTGGTAACCCTTGGATCACTTGCCTCCTCGCGCTATTTTGCCGGCAGCGACAATACCGGCATCGATTCTCTTGCGGTCTTACCCTTCGCTAACGACACTGGCGACTCGGAAATGGAGTATCTATCCGATGGCCTTAGCGAAAGCTTGATCAACAATCTCTCGCAGTTGCCGCGGTTGAAAGTGATCGCCCGAAGTTCTGCTTTCAGATACAAAGGCAAAGACGCCAACGCCGAGGAAGTGGCCCGCGCGTTAGGCGTGAAGAGCATCCTGACCGGAAGAGTCTTGCAGCACGGCGATAACCTGCAAATCAGCGTCGAGTTAATGGATGCCCGGGATAAGACGCAGGTGTGGGGCGCCCAATACAATCGCCGAGCGACTGATCTGCTGGCCGTTCAGCAGGAGATCGCCCAGGAAATCTCGCGCAACTTGCGGCTCAAGCTTTCAAGCGCTGAGCAAAGCCGCGTCGGGAATCTGCACACCTCAAACGCCGAAGCCTATGAGCTCTACCTCAAAGGCCGCTTCTACTGGAACAAACGCACGGGCGAGGCGCTGAAGAAAAGTGTCGACTATTTCAATCAAGCCATAGAAAAAGATCCGAGTTATGCTCTGGCGTATGTTGGGCTCGCCGATGCCTACGTCGTGATCCCGTTCTATTCCGTGGGTTCGCCACAGGATTCTTTCCCGAAGGCCAAAGCGGCCGCCCGGCGCGCGCTGGAGATCGACGATACCCTCGCCGAAGCGCACACCGCGTTGGCCGCCGCGCTGATAGATTACGATTGGAATTTGACCGAATCAAACAGAGAATTTGAACGAGCCATCGAGCTCAATCCCAACTACGCGAACGCTCATCACTGGTACGCCAGAGAAAACCTGACGATTATGGGGCAATTCGACAAAGCTCTCGCAGAGATGCGGCGGGCGCAGGAGCTTGATCCGCTGTCGTTGATAATTAATGCGAACTTTGGCAAGGCCTACTTCAACGCGCGCCGTTACGACGAGGCCATCCAGCAACTGCGTAAGACGGTTGAGATCGATCAGGGCTTTTTCGTGGCGCATCATTATTTGGGCTCGGCCTATGCGATGAAGGGCGCTTTTTCAGAGGCGCTCTCCGAATATCAGAAGGCTCACCAACTGAACGATGATCCCCACGTGGTGGCCCTGACGGGACGTCTCTATGCCGTGTCTGGCAAAAGAGCGGAAGCGCTGAAAACGCTCGCGCAACTGAAGTCTCTTGCCCGGCAGCGCTATGTTGCTGATTACAGCGTAGCCCTGATCTACGCGGGACTCGGCGAGAAGGACCAGGCGTTCGAACTGCTTGAAAAAAGTTACCGAGAGCATACAGTGGATATGCTCACTCTTTACTATGATCCGCTCATCGACAACCTCCGATCAGATCCGCGCTTCGCCGGCCTCCTGCGACGCGTGGGATTGCAGTGAGCAATACGAGGCCCATCTTGGCACTCGCAAAATCGGTTTCATCAGGTACATTCGGCTGCTTGAGGGCAGTTCCTACTTCAGCGGGATGGCGGGCAATCGCTTCAGCGTCCGGCTGGCAGGGTCGACCGTTATTCCGACCGATTCAAGCGCAGTGACGCCGAGTAGCGGTTCCACGGTGTCCGGACCAAAGATGACTCTCCCCGCCGTGACTTCACCCATGAAAGTAATCTCAACCAGCCCGAATGGACACTCCTGAAGCGTGCCGTCCGCCAATTCGTAGACCATCTTACCGGCAGGCTTCACCCCTATCCTGGTTAACTCGGCGCCAGGCGCGAGCGAGTCCGTAGCGCCAGTATCGACGAGGAACTCGGCTTCATAAGTTCCTTTCTCAGATCCGAAGCCCTTCAACGTCACGGTTACGTGGGTAAGTCCCATATCAGACTCTCCGTTACGATCACAATGATCCTGGTCCAAACAATTCAGACGTGTCAAGCAATCACCGCCCTTCTCGCAGCGCCCTCGGCAACCGCGCGATGAACATTGCGGTTCGGCCTACGCATTCACCGATCTGGAAAGGCAGCCTTGGAAGCTCATTCAAACGCCCGCCCGTGTACACCGTCGCTTCGATCGGGTTCGGCCACCGGCGTTTGAGGTCCGCAAGCACGCCTCGTGGGTGTCGAATGTACTTAGCCATCGGCGCGTGATGAGTCACCGGTGCTTGCGACATGCTGTAAGGCGTTTCCCATTGCTTGAGCACGTCTGAAATCAGCCACTGCGGAAGTTTCATCGCATTACTAGCCAAGGGCGTGCCGCCAACTTCCGCTCCCAGTAACCTATGCGCCAGTCCTATCGCGCAAGTGACCCAGTTCGCCCGCGCTTTGTCTTTTCCCAGACAAATATCCCAGTCGAAGTTCTCAGCCCGCGATTCCAAACTTGCCGCAATGTCGCACAGCCAAAGCGGTCGATGCACGCTATGCCGAAGCATGTGCACGCATAGAAGACGCAAGTGGTCTTCAGGCGCGAGCACCCTGACCGCAACATCGTCAAGCTCGACGATCCTCGACCGCGCGTACAGATCCTCGATTGGCCTTTTGTCCAAACTGCCTGCGCCTTCGTGCAGGTCAACCCAATGAAACACCTTGACGCTCCGCAGCGTCTCCCTGGCAAGCGCGTGCTGCTCGCGTCGTACGACTAGATCGATGTCGCCATAAGGGCGCAACCCTGCCTCCGGGTAGAGCCGCGCAACCGCCCAGCCTTTGACAAGCAGCGGCTCCACCCCCGCTGAATGCAGCACGCTCAGTACTTGTTTGATTGAATGTTCGCGAAGCTTGCTGCCGATCGAGTGCAGTCGGTAGGCTTTCTGAAGTGTAAGACCGGCCGGCGAAGACCCCAGCTCTGTGTGGCGAATATTCCACCATGCAATCGCGCCCGACATCGATCCGACTAGTTGAGGGATTATTTCGGCAAGGCTGGACGCGCAACACTCAGGCGCTTGCGGCGAGCGCCTCCAACTACCGGCAAGCGCCGTCGCAATCACATTTCCAATTTGGTGGGTTGACTTGGACGCGGCCACGGCACAACAGGTCCTTGGTGCGGAAGACTGCACGCCCCTATGCGCGCTTTAGTTGCAGAGACCGGCAATGCAAATCCCGTTACAGCACGAACTGTTTGGGCCGGTTGGGCTGCACCCAGCGTTAGGCGGCAAACACGATGCTGCTTCAACGGCGCTTGGCGCCATTATTGAAGTGATTAAAGGCAACGCTGCTGCGGCTGCGATCCCCGCCCTGTTGATCAACTCCCTGCGCGTCAGCTTTCGGGAGTCCCGCCGCTCGAACGTCTTATCGATAAGGTGTGCTCGCCCAAGTTGCTCGAGCGCAAACCAAACGGCGTCGTCATTGATCCCAAGCGCAGATGCGACGTTAACAGCACGGGTTATTTCGGGTACTGCGGTCCTCCCGTCGCACTGTCTCCACACAAGCCCCGCCGTCAGATTGAGGCAGTGGGCCTTATGCCGCTCTAGATCGTAAACGAGCAACTCTCCCGCCACTTCGCAGGTAACCAGCCCCTTCTCGCGCGCCCGGGGCAGAGCTCGCTGTGCTGCGTTTTCCATGAGTTAACCTTCCCGTGGGGATTAGGACGCCTCGAACCTTGGGAACATCGCTCGTCTCTTCTATTTCAACTTCATTGAGGGATCGCCGAACAAAATCCACGTGCGTCTTATGTCGGAGTCAGTCACCGACGACTTCGCTTTCACGGTCGCTTCGCCGAGCGTAAGCGCTTGTGCGCCGGACTTCTGAGAGCCCGGCTGGAACAGCAATTTGTAGAACTGCTGATTCATTGCCGCCTGACCATTCGGCTCGGTGAACCCGCTCGAAGCCCACACCGCTATCGCTCCACCCCGGGGAGCGTTCAGCAGGGCAGCCGCCAACGTGTTTAACTCAGGGCGCTGAAACTCTCCGTTCAAACACGTCATCGCGACGAACAGCGGGTATCGCCCGGTGTTTGTTAGAGCCAATGCGTCGGCCGCCGTGAGCAGGTTGCCCCTCCATACGCTAGGCGAACCGTGCCCGACATAGTTCACGATCTTCTGCCCGCTAGCGAGGCCGTCTAATAACTGTTGCCTGGCAGCCCCCGTCCCTATCTGCCCGCGATTGATCTGTTGAACAGTGATCGCCGCCGGGAACAACGGCGCCAACTTATTGTTTGCCGCCTCGAAATTGAATCCAAGGTTTTCGTCGGCCACTAGCAGAGCTGACTTCTGCGGCGTTGTTGCTTCATACGACACAAGCTTCGCCACCGTGCTTGCCGCCTCTTCCGGCGTGTGGGCGGGCAACCGGCCAACCGCCATCTCAGCTATGCCGTCAAGATTGAAGTCCGCAAACCAGTCATCGCTCGCCGTCTCCATGAATTGCGTATCTACCATTCGCGTCGGTACCAGGTCATACCCGCCAAGCCCGTTGTAGTTCTTTGGATCGTAGCTCGCGCTTCCGGCAAGCAACACGTACCTCGGCGGTCTAGCCCAGTTGCTCCTCGCGTACGACAGAAAGTCCTTCACCGCCTGCGAGCGCTTGTTGCCAAAGTTGAACTCGTCGTAAATGTCCTGGACGTCGACCATCGCCACCTTCAACCCCTGCGATTGTCTGAGCGCCGCGAGTTGCGCGAAGCTGTCCTTCAGGCCGCCGTGAGTGATGATCATCAGATCAGCTTGATTCCCCGAGCTCCTCAACGTCGAGGGCTGATTTGCCTCCAGCCTTAAAGGGCTCCTTACCTGGTCCGCGCCTATTGCCACCAACGTCCGGTTCCCATTCCCAACCACCTCAACAGTCACAGCGTATCCCGAGTCCTGCTGATCGACGGTTGCTGCAAGCTGCAACGGCTCACTTGGGTTAGTCACATCAAACACTTTCACGTCGCCGGTCGTGAACCCTCCGATCTTGACTTGTTGATTCGCCGTCGCCGTGAACTTGAGCGCGTTTCCGTCCGCCGAGTAGGTGTGCCAGTAGCTCACGCGGATGTGATCGACCAGCGATACGTCGAGCACCCCTTGCTGACCCACCAGCGTCAACGTGTTCTGGCCTTCCATCAGCAAGTTGTTGGGCACCGTGAACTGCGCGACCCCCTGAGTCTGAGTGTTGTACTGGATTGTCCCGATCGGATTCCCGTTCAAACTGACGCTGACATTGTGCGGCGTCACCGAGAAGCCCTGCATTCCAACTTCTATGGTCGCCAGTCCCGCCGCCGCTGCATCCACGTGCTGCAACGTTATAGTCTGATCGACCGCTGTATTTCCTACTGGAGTGCCAAAAAAGTTCTCCGCGTCTCCATTGTGAATCCCGGAAAGATAGATCGAGCGGTCCCTTCTCTCGACCGTGGAAAGAAAACTGTTCGCCGAGGGCAATCCCCCTTGTCCCGGCACGGTAGCTATCCGCTTGCCTGCCGTCTTCGCTGAGATCAGCCAGTACACCCGCTGGTCGGTTTCGGCCGTATCCAGACCCACCGCATAAAACTCTATTCCTGAGGTTGAGTCGAACTTCCCGTGGTTCGTGGTGACCGTGATGGGCGACTCGACTCCGTCCGCGTACAGTTGAAGCGACCGCGGGTCCGCCTTCGGATCAAGTCCTGCCAAAAGCAGTTCCGGTTTGCCTATTCGATACCATCCTTCCTGCTTGACCGTGATCTTCACCGCCGCTTGAGAGGCGAGTCCTAACTGGAGATTCGTGTTGGCGGCAGTAACTTTGAGTCGCCGGTCGGCGCTCTGCACGGGAACCGTCGCTCCGCTTTGCGCGCCCTCCGTCACCAGATCCTCGAGCGTCACCGTCTGGTCAGCAATAGCTTGCTCCCTGGCCGACATCGTCATCATCGTTCCGTCAGCCGGCGCCTGACTGTACACCGGCCCGTGCCATTCGGTTCGGCCACTCAGATCGATCTCCTCGATCCAGTACACCGAATCCTTGTCCTTCGGGGCTGATGTCTGCCACAGATATGAGCGCCCCGCAGTCATCACTGTTCCCGGTTTCGCCATCAACCCCGATCCGACGATCAGTGACTTGTTGACGCGCACGCGCCGGCCGTCCTCTTCGCGATAGATGTTAAAGCCAAGGTTGTTCACTTCCTCGCCGGTCTCCCACTGCAACAGCACCTTGCCGTCTCGACCGTGGTTTGCACTGTAGCCCACCATCGCGATGTCCGTTGGCCCAGCCGGACCCGCAATCGTCCAAGCAGAGAAACCGGTAATCAGGGCTTTCTCCACCCAGTTGTTCGTCGAATCGCGTGTGTCAGCACCCTGCGAGCCCCAGGCGCTTCCATCTTTTCTCCAGAGCTCCAGAGTCGCTTCCGGGTTGCCGTTCAGTTCAGAATCGAGGTAGCGCAAGCGCACCGTTGCGGTGACCAGGGTCCCCACAACATCTTGGAGGGTATATGTTCGGTTGACCGAGTTTGTGAAATCCGACGGCGATGCTTTTACCAGATTCACCGTCATAGCAGTAACGCTGCCGGCGCTCACCGTAATCTGCACGTTGGGATTTCCGAAACTCCGTGTGGTCATGCCGCCGAGATCCGAGCGGTTTACATTTCCGACAACATCGCCAGTACTCGCCGGGTCCGATGTCGCACCATTGCCCATAAAAAGCGTGAACGACCCGGTGGTCACGTCTCCGCTTGTCAATGCGAGCACACCGCTGACGGTGAGATTACCCTGTAGAGTTGTGCCGCTCGAGTTATTCAATGTCAGATTGTTAAGCGCAGAAACGCTGCTTGGGATATTGATGCCGCTCGAGGAGCCAGCGATAGTGATCGACGACGCACTATCAGCGCTGAGATTGTTGGGTGTTCCGGCAATCGGGTTATTTAGAATCAACGTGCGCGCGCCGACAGTGAATGTTCCGCTTGTCAGCGCGAGAGCGCCGCTGACGTTTACGTCAGAACTAAGCGAAACGCCGGCGCTGTTGTTGATCGCGAGATCGTTGACAGTCACCGGCAACCCGTTACCGGTAACTTGCGCCGCGCTGCCGTTGTAGTTGTAGCTCGCGCCGGTGTCGAAATTCCTTATGGCGGTTTGGATGTTTCCAGTTGCGCCTGAGGACGTGATTCCCGCGGTTGAGCCGATGCCGAGTGTCCCGCCCGATGCGAGGGCGAATGTGCCGCTGCCGGATACTACATTCGTTCCACAGTTGAGAGTGCCATTGAAAACTGTGAATGTGCCGCTGACCTTCAACTCACTCGCTAAGGCAACCGTTATTGCAACCCCGTTTACCGTGAAATCGACGTATGTCGGCGTAAACGCGGTGCCCGACTTTACGCTCAGTCCGACCGCGGGATAATCCAGCAGAGTTTTTGAAGCTGTGACTGTCTTGGCCAGAACAGTAAGATTGTCTATTCGAAACGTACCGCCGGAACCAAATGCGCTTCTGCCGGTGCGATCGCCTGCAGAACCAGCGAAGGCATAGAGTCTGATGGTGACAGATGACTGATTGTCTATTGCCGGGATACTACTAAGGTCAAATGTCGCTGCCGAGAATACGTTGTTCCCCGTGAGAGTGGTTGCGGTCGCCGTGAAATTGGTTCCGTCGGTGCTGTACAAAACGCCCACGCGCGCGGGTCCAGTACCTGAGGCTTGATTGTCGAAGGTGATTGAGATCTGAGAAAAGCCGCCGGTGTTGACCACAAACTGGTAATAGTTAGTTGCTGCGGCTCCTGGGTCGATGGTTGAACTATCCCAACTATTTCCCGTGGCCGCTTGCCCGACTGCAGCCCCTAGGTTGAATGTGCCCGCGCCGCCGACGGCACTTATGGTTGTAGTATTGCCTGCTCTGGTTATGGCCCCGCTGCCACTGTTGACGGCTTGCTCGACCAGATTCTCGAAAGTAGTTCGGGTGGTATTGTTCTCGAAATCATAATAAAGGATCGGCACTTGCGCTCTTGCCGCCGTGCTCATCACCGCCGTGCAAAACGCCGCCGCGAGGAAGAACCCTGCTCTTCTCTTAAGTGCTGCACTGTTTTTTCGAACATTCTTTGGAGCATTAGAAGGCTCATCGGGGGGCCGCATATGAACTCCTCTCTACTGAGACACCCGCGACAGATGAAATGGGACGGGTCGCAAGCGTCTCTCGTCGTTTGATCAGGCTAACCCAGGAAGGCCCAAAGGAGGATTTCTAAAACGGTGCAGATAGTATGAGCTTTCGGCTACGAAGTCAAGCAAAATTTTCAGCAGTCGGTGAAAATTTTCAGTGGAACCGTTTCAAACGAGGATTTATTAAGGCAATGCGGTGAAACTGCGACTTTGCGGCCGGCTTCCCCTCTAGCAGGCTGCTGAAAAAGTCGATGATACACAAGTACTCAGGTGCAATCCCACCAACGCAGTTGGTGGATTGTTCATACTCAGCCTACAGACAGATCGCGCAGCGTTCTCCTGAATCCCACCAACGCAGTTGGTGGTGCGTTCATACTCAGCCTACACGGACCTGGGCGGGGTCCCTAATCCCACCAACGCAGTTGGTGGATTGTTCATATTCAGCCTACAGCCGCTCCTCTCAGAAAAGCCTTTAGCAGCGCGGTCGTCAACTCTCCACAGGTCCCAACGTAAGCCGATGGCTGCCATAGCTGATCTATCTTCGCTGCCACAAGCGCCCGTGGGAAATGCTTCGCGACAAAATATTGTCCGTTGTTCATCAGCGAGAGAGCGAGTTGTTCGATGGTCGTCTTTGGTGTGATTCGAACAAGCAGATGAATATGATCGGGGAGGACGGTAGCCTGATCAACTGCGAAGCCGCGCCTGGCCGCGACCTTTGTCCAGTAGTTGACCAGAGCCTCGCCCGTCTTCGAGTCAAATACTCCGCGGCGGAACTTGGTGGCGAGAACGAGGTGATGAGTCAGATCGAAGCTTGCGTGTGCAGTTGCAAGGACCTCGGGTTTTGTCGCTCGGAACCGGAAGACTGGAGGAAGCGCGCGCTTGCTGTAGCCGTGGTGTTCAGCTTGACCGGCGAGGTAGTGCTTCACCGCTTGGACTCTGACACGCCCGGCACTACGCGCCAGATAACCACGTGCCCAAAGCGGTGGCGTGAGAGCGAATTCCCGGCACAGGGCGGCTGAGCTTCGACCTTTGAGTGTCTTCAGCACGTCCGAGATTAGCTGGCTTGGGCGAAGGCTTAATACCAATTGTACGTGCGCAGGGTGACAGTCCTTCTCAAGCAAGTGAAGGTCGTTTATCTTGCACAAGTCGGTCAGCGCTTGTGAGAGAGCAGCCGTTCTGGATCGATCATCGAAGACAGTCTTGCGACGGTGAGTGCGGAAGCAGATGTGGTAGTGAAGCTGGAAAGCCCACGAGATTTCTTTGAATGGCTCGATCTGCATGGCGCGAGCTTACGAGAGCTGAACCTTGGAAGACAATAGGCGTCTGTTAGGCCGGGTATGAACGATCCACCAACTGCGTTGGTGGGATTCAAAAAGGCAAGCCGGGCGCCGATCAGTAGGCCGAGTATGAACCAACCACCAACTGCGTTGGTGGGATTCAAAAAGGCAAGCCGGGGCGCCGATCAGTA
>JBBPIG010000004.1:68979-77710 GCA_038040445.1 Acidobacteriota bacterium
GGGCGCCGATCAGTAGGCCGAGTATGAACGAACCACCAACTGCGTTGGTGGGATTATCGGCACTCCGCTAGTCCGCGGTCCGGCAATCTGCCAGGACTTCACCGCTCACGCGATTACTCCCGTCTCTAGCAGGCTGCTGAAAAGTCGATGACTCACAAGTATTCAGGTGCAATCCCACCAACGCAGTTGGTGGATCGGTTCATACTCAGCCTACACGGGACACTGGGCGGGGATCCCGAATCCCACCAACGCAGTTGGTGGATCGTTCATATCCGACCTGGCTCTGATCAGCCGAAAAGTAATTCCAAGCGGAGAGTTAGGCTGGGTATGAACGATCCACCAACTGCGTTGGTGGGATTCAAAAGCACGCTGCGTTCTTGGTTGTAGGCCACGTATGAACAATCCACCAACTGCGTTGGTGGGATTATCGCCACGCCCCTGGGTGATGCCCTTTTTGGCTTTTTCAGCAGCCTGCTAGGGGTTTCTTCGTTGAGTCATCAACCGTGGCAGCCGCACAACAAACTTCGCAGTGCGGGCGATGCATTCGCCGATTTGAAACGGCCATCGCGGAAGTTCATTGAAAGGTCCGCCTACGTAGACCGTCGCTTCGATCGGGTTCGGCCACCGGTTACGAATATCCTTAAATACACCCAAGGGGTTGCGAAGATAGTCCGCCATTGCGGCTCGGTGTTTCATCACTCCATGATTCATCGTGTTTGGCGCGTCCCATTGTTTCAGAACACTTGGGATCAACCATCTCGGCAGATTCTTGGACCTGCGCTCTACCGGCGTATCGCCCACCCGCGCTTCGAGCAGTTGGTGCGCCAATCCGATAGTGCATGCAACCCAATCACGTCTCCGGCGATCCGTCCCTAAGCAACGCTCCCAATCGAAGTCTGCCGGCCGCGATTCCACTGCCGCAGCTATATCACAAAGCCACAGGGGACGGAACGCGCCGTGCCGCAGGAAATGTATACAAAGCACCCGGAGGTGGTCTTCGGGCGCCAGCACGCGAACATTCACTTCTCCGAGGCTTATCAACTGAGAACGGTCGTACAGGTCGTCTGCACTTCCCCGATCAAGGCTCGAGAATCCGTCGTGAAGATCTACCGCGAATTGATGGTCCGTCCAGTCGTCTAGAGCTACGGTTGCGGTCTGGTATTGAGCCGGGTGAACGCACAGGTCGATATCACCCGAGGGCCGCAGACCTGGTTCCGGATACAAGAGAGCCGCTGCCAGCCCCTTGACTAACACCGGTTCTACGCCCGCCGAACGAAGAAGCGTGAACACCTGCTTGATCTCATGCTGGTGTAGGTCTCCTTGAATCGTCGAGTGGCGATATGCTTGCCGAAGTTCTTGAGCGACTCGAGAATCGAGCGATTCGCAGTGACGCACTCGCCGCCACACCAGTGACGCCGCTCCGGATTCCATCACCATGCGTGTAAGCGCGGGTAGCTCTTCGGCGAGCGTCTGAAGCTCCGGCGGAGAGCTTCGCCAGGCTCCAGCCAGCAGCGCTGCCATTAGTCGACCGCGCTGCCCGGCGAGTTGAGCCAAAGACATAGATCGAACGTCATCCAAAGGTACCTTATCCAATCAGACCAGTATTACGTCTCTGACGATAATAATCCGCTTACTCCCATTGCGGGCAAGTCAGAATGTCCCTTATTGACATCGGTGTGGAGTATCTCCGCTGACGCGTGTGATATTGACTGCCCTTTGTCGCCACGCTTGATGTTACAGCGGCCAGCCTCGTCGCGACGATACTCAACGCTGCGCATCGCAGCATGGTGTTTGATTCCTTTAGTTGTGATACTCGACTTACCAACCAGACCATAGACAACCGACGCCCAAAAGTTAGCGGAACATTCTTGCCTCGACACTGCCAAAGAGCTTGCCCCCCCCCAAACAATGCCGTGACGTCCGATTCGAAGCCGAGAACGTCGAAGATAAGGGCTGCTTTTGCACTTTGTGTGGAATATCTCTGTTCAATTGTGTAATTTTGAAACCTTTTTTCATATGTTATCTTACAGTTGTGCCCGCGAGCCGCCGGCCAATTATGTCGCCCCGCGATTACTTTTCTTACTGTATTCTGAATATATTACCCCCATATAGTCAATGGGGCATAGGATACAAAGGCGGCGCGCGACGGCGGAACGCCGATTGCCTCTGTTTGATAGCCGAAGCGAGGCAGTGTAAGACCTGCCACTAAAGAGTAAGGCCCCTGTACCGAAAGTCACGTTTTAACCAAACAACTGTGAAAAGGAGAGTGTATGTCTACTGGCAAGAAAATATTCGTGTGTCTCCGCTTATGCGTGATCCTTGTAGTGCTATTAACGAACACGATAACGGCACCTGCGCAAAAAAAAGGCTCTGTCAACAATGTTAAATCAAAAATCGTTGATGCTTATAAACAATACTTCGGTCTTGATGTTCCCTCGCCGGCCTATGTGGGAAGCCGAAGTGACGACATGGGGCGCTACTGGACCAGCACGGCATACAGAGATTCGTTGAGGTATCGACTTTATCTCCTAGCAGACGGAACGGTCTTGCCATTCGCCGGCGAGGCGAAAAGGCCTTACGGAACCTACCGGGTAGCGGTTGTAGCCATAGACTACGGGAACACCAATATTGCAACCTTGTTGAGTACTCTATGGACAGAAGTACAGCAAGAGATGAATAACAACTACTTTCAATATGCCTCAGCGTGCGGTAACGATAAGGCGATGGTTCAATTCATCAACACAAACTTCTTGGCTTCTAGTACGGAGATAGCAAGCCCCCGAAATACCGAGGAGATTATTTCTTATGTTCTGAATCAAGGTCATAAAAGAGAGGACTTTGATATTTATGTGGCGCTGGATCTAAACCCCCAGAGTCCTGCCGGGGGATTTGCAAACTACGGGGGAAATTTTGCATACATAGGCTATTATTTTGCCAAAAGAGATTTTGCGGACTTAGGTCAACTAGCTTCATATGATAAGTCGGAGCTGTTTTGGATAGGAAAGGCGCTTTACGACCATGAGATTGGTCATATTTTTGGCTGGGAGCATGAGTGGACAATATCAACTAAAAGCAGATTCTTACCCGATGATCCCATTACAGATCCAGTTTTGTATGGTTGGGCGGATACAGACGGGGATGGCGCCAGTGAAATCTTGAGTTCACTACCATAGAATTAACAAAGGGGCAAAAGTGTCGAAGAAACACGGTGATGTGTTTCTAAAACGGTGATTTCCTTCTGGCGAGCGCCACCTTAAGTTATCGATTGTATTAGAGCAGGTTTAACGTAATCGGGCTTAGTGCGTTTAAGAAACCTGACCGGACTACGTGTACAAATACTTGCTGTTAGTTCGGCTTTAAATCTCTGACTCCAATAATTATATACATACCCGGCTAGCTGGGTTGCCAGTAGTGCAGTTGCCAACTCCGCTGCAGCAGTTGGTAGCGTTCGTACAAGGGAGTCCTCCGCCCGCTGGGATACAGGCACTTGCTTGTGCTTGTGCGGTTGGCGCAAGAATGGAAGTGACCAATGGCAACGCCGCCGCAGCCGACCACCCCAATGTTCTCATTAACTCACGGCGTGACAAGCGGGAGGTCTCGACGAGTGGCGAGCCCTCTCCCAATAGATGTGCCCTATCGAGTTGCTGCAAGGCGAGCAAGACCACATTCTCATCAACCTCAGTCTCTAACTTTTCTCCGAGAAGCCGGGCGATTTCCGTGAGGCTGGTCTGACCATCGCAGCGCTGCCACACAAGAGCCGCCGTCTTATTCAGCGAATGAGCCTTGTGGCGTTTGAGGTCATACACCAGCACTTCGTCTGCTAGCTCGTGTACAAGTAATTCTTCCCGACGTGCGCGCGGCATCGCGTGGTTCATGCTCTCATTCATTGGGAGGTCTCCTCAACGGCTTCAAATCTCAGTCTGCCAAGAGTTTCGAATCGGCTCGTGACTGAGCGCTTTTCGGTATCGAAGATCTTCGTGATCTTCCGGGGGTGCAACTAGTTTGTAAAGCAGACGGCACATCATTGTCAACCAAAAAAGCTATCAGACCCCCGGTAAAGAGAGCTTCATAACGCGTTCAGTCACACCTCGGCACGTCACTCAAGCACCGACGCCCACCTACTTTACCAACGTGGGTAAGCCGCGAGTACCGTGCGCCTCCTCAGGTCAAGCATTATTCAAGGATAGTTCAACCGGTCCGCCGCCAGTACCTCCTGCCTGGTAGTCATTCATCCTTGCGACGGGTGCTAAGTTCGTTGACAGCAAAGCCCTTATACAGTATCTTTTCGCCGAACCGTTAGCGTTAGGCAAAGACGCTTCAGACCAGAGCTACGAACAGGCCGCGAGGTTGATTTTCAAACACCTGGGCTCGTGGCTCCGCTCAGGTTTTGAAGGCTCTTTCTCGCATGAGACTGGCGCACGGAGACAGAGTCGCACCAATCCCCCGATAAACGATCTGATCGGTGTGCGTCGCTTGCACTGGTTTCGAAGTATTGCTCTTTTTGTGATTGCCAGGCGCTCGCCGAAAGATTCGGACAGTGCGCCTGGCCGAACAATTGAATCGCCACGCAAGTGGCTTCCCCGCGGGGCTCAAAAACTCGAGGGCGTAGCTTGCTCCCGAGAATTGCAAATTGCAAATTGCAAATTGCAGATTTCGAATTGCGAATCGCGGAGTCACTCACGAACGAAAATGAGTACGAAGTCCGATTCAATCCGCAATCCGCAATCCGCAATCCGCAATGCCGTTGACAGGTCGATCGCCATCGGTTTGATGGTCACGGTGGTCTTTACTTCGCTCGCGCTCGGCACCGTAGAAGCCTGGTCGGTTGCGATCTTTGAACTGATCGTCCTGGTTCTGGTGTTGCTATGGGCTGCGAAGGCGGTCCTCGACAAAAAACTCGAGATTAGAATTCCATCGCCCGCCCTGCCCCTCGGCGCGTTTGTGTTGCTCGGCTTGGCGCAGAGCATTGCGATTACCGGGAGCGGAGGCCAGACCAGCAGCTTGTCGAAGGATGTCGAAGCGACCCGCGGCGCGGTAGCGGTGATCTTCTTTCTCTTCATTTGTTTTTTGATCGCCGCGAATTTTTTTACCAGTCCCGAGCGGCTGCGCACGCTGGCAAACTTCTTGATCATCTTCGGGCTGGCACTTGCGGTGTTCGCGCTGATTCAACACTTCACCTGGGAAGGGAAACTTTTCTGGGTGCGGCCCACGGCCGCGATTGGAGCCGGCACCGGCGGGCCGTTCGTGAATCGCAATCATTTTGCCGGATACATGGAGATGTTGATCCCGATACCGCTCGCGCTTGCGTTGTCCCGGCGCGCGCAACTCGAATCGCGGCTGTTCTACGGCTTTGCGGCGGCGATCATGGGCCTCGCCGAAGCCGCCTCCCTATCACGCGGCGGCATGATCAGCCTAGTGGCCGGAGTGTTCTTCATCGCCCTGATGACGCTGCGACGCAAACACCGGGCGTCAGAAGACGGCCGAAGGTCTTCGCTCATACTTAATCCCGCGACGGTGATCGTCATGATTGTCGGGGCGATCATCATCGGCGTCGTATGGATCGGCGCGGACTCTGACATCCTGAGACGCATGATCGGCGATCCCCTGACGAGCAACGCCGCGATGGACCGGCAGGGGATCTGGGCTGACACTCTCCGGATGTTTCGCGCTAACCCGATACTTGGCGTAGGACTCGGAGCATTTGAAACGGTCTATCCAATCTATGGGCGAGGCGATGGCTCGCTTCTGGTTCAGTTCGCGCACAACGATTATCTGCAAGTGTTATCCGACGGCGGCGTGGTAGCCGGGGCAATCGCGGTGTGGTTCATCGTTGCAGTCGCGCGGACTGTGGCGGAGGCCATGAAATCGTCCGCCCCGCTGCTGAGAGCCCTCGGCCTGGGAACCGCAGCCGGCATCTTCGCGCTCCTGGTGCACAGTCTGTTTGATTTCAATCTGCAGATACCATCCAATGCTTTGTTGTTTTTGATTCTTTCCGCCATCGCGTCCTCGGCGGCCGCAGCGGTTGGCCCCGGCGGAATAGAACGCAGTCCCCGCGGGATGACGGATGACGGACGACCGAATGACCGAATGACCGACGACCGACGAGCGACGACCGTCACCGGTCGCCTGTCGTCCGTCATTCTTGGTATGATGGCCGGGAACGGGAGGAGCAATAATGGCAGGCGATAGAGTCGAAATCGAAAAGGTTGAGCCTCTCGATGAAGCTGCGCTTGTGCGGCCGCATTATCCGGCCGCGCCGGGCTACCCGGAGATGCCCGCTTACGGCTATGGGTACGGCTACGGCGACGAGGAAGAGGGGCTGCATCTGCGCGAGCTCTGGCGCACGATTCGAAAGCGGAAATGGCTGATCGCCATCATCGCGGTCATCATCACCACTCTGGTAACCATCGAAGCTTACAGTACGAAATCAACCTACCGCGCATCGGCGTTCATAGAGCTCGGTAAGGACTCGCCTGCCGTCAGGTCAGCGACCAACGGGGTCGTCATCCAGACTGACGATGCGGACATTTATTACCCCCAGCTTGCCATCAATACTCACCTGTTTCGTCTGATGAGCGAGCCTCTTCTAGAGGACGTCGTCGCCGATCTCAAGCTCGATCAGAACCCGAAGTTCGCCGAGTCGTCGAGGCGATCCTTCCTGGAAGCGGTGCAGGCGATTCTGAACAGAGCTACTTTTAAGAATCAGGAGGGAGACCCCCCGGCCAAAGTCGGGGCGTTGACCCCGGACGCCGACATTTCGCTGGCCCGCCCTAAAGAAGAGAGCGCGCGGCTCGCCCCCTACGTCTCGATGATTCAGGGTGGTTTGCAGGCTGAGCAGGTCAAAGAAACGCGAACGCTCAAGGTGACTTTCACTCACACCGACCCGGTGCTTGCGGCTGCCGTGGCGAACGGCGTGGCGCAGGACTTCATCAACAAGACCTTCGAGGGCAAAACCGAGAAGTTCACCAGCGCTTCGAAGTGGCTGGACACCACGACTCGCGAGCTCAAGGCCAAGGTCGAGAGCGCCGAACAAGACCTGGCCGACTATTCAAAAACACACAATATCTTTTCGACTGAAGGCAAGGGCGAGACGCTGACTACCGACAAGCTGTCGCGCCTGCACGAGCAAGCCACTCGCTCGGAGACCGAACGCATACTGAAGCAGTCGGTGTACGAAGAAGTGAAGGCGGGCCGAGTGGCCGAATTGCCGGCGGCGTTCTCTGATCCCAAGCTCATTGCCCTTCAAAACAAGCTGGACGAGTTACTGGCAACCGGTGAGAAGCTGGACCTGAAATACGGACCGGACTACCCGCAGGTCATCGAGACCCGGCTTCAGATCAAGACTACCAGGGCGCAGCTTGAATCGAGTCGAAAGGCGCTTGAAGGCAAGCTAAAGGCGGAATACGAACTGGCGCTGCGCGATGAGAGGTCATTGAAGATCGCGCTCGGGCACGCGAAAGGCGAGGCTGTTCAGCAGAACCAGGACGCAATTCAATACAACATAATCAAGCAGGAAGTTGACACTGCGAAGGGGCTGTACACTGACTTCCTGCAAAAGACCAGT
The DNA here is from genome assembly GCA_038040445.1 of Acidobacteriota bacterium. Lineage (NCBI taxonomy): Bacteria > Pseudomonadati > Acidobacteriota > Blastocatellia > Candidatus Onstottus > Candidatus Onstottus frigus. The sequence continues at coordinate 76,544 of JBBPIG010000004.1, forward strand.
CAGGCAAAAGTCGAAGTCGCGCAGCAACACAACAATATGCGATTGATTCAACCGGCGCGCGCGCCGGGCGGGCCGGTGGGCCCGGCGCGGTTTCGGATGATAATGATCGGATTCTTCCTGAGCCTGGTCGGCGGAGTGGGGCTGGCCTACTTTCTCGAATACCTTGACAACACGATCAAGACGGTCGACGACGTTGGCCGCTACGTGCGGCTCCCCGCCCTCGGAGTGATTCCGGCGATACAAGGGCATATGCCTGCCAAGCTTCGCGCGAGCAGGAATGGCAAGAAGCTGGCCGCCAGTAATGGATCGAACAACCCAGCGCCGGAGTTTCCATATAGCTCCGAAAGTCTGGCGCTGATCGACAATCGCTCAACGGCCGCCGAAGCGTATCGAGTGGTCAGAACTTCGATGTTGCTATCAACTGCCGGCAACCCGCCGAAAACGGTGTTGGTTACCAGCGGGCAGCCAGGAGAAGGCAAGACTACAACGGTGGTTAACACCGCGATCTCGCTCGCGCAGCTCGGGGCGTCGGTGCTGATAATCGACTGCGATCTGCGAAAGCCCGCTGCGCACAAGGTTTTCGGTATCGATCAAACAAAGGGACTGTCGACTTACCTCTCGCGCGAGATGGAGGTCGATAGCCTGATACACAAACTACAGATACCCAATCTATCACTGCTCCCTTGCGGCCCGATTCCTCCCAACCCGGCTGAGCTGATCAGCTCCGAGAGGATGAAGAATCTGCTGCTGTTGCTTGCCGAACGCTACGATCACATACTGATCGACTCGCCGCCGCTGATACACGTAACCGACCCGGTGATCCTGTCCAGCCTGGTCGATGGCGTCATCCTGGTAGTGCACGGCGGAAAGAGCTCCCGCAGCGTTGTGCAACGCGCCCGTCAGGAGTTGTCGAGCGTCGGGGCGAAAGTTTTCGGCGTCGTGCTCAACAACGTTGACATGCGTCGCGAAGGCTACGACGAGTATTACTATCAGCGCTATTACTCCAACTACGGAGAGAAGGATGACGGACGGATGACGGATGACGGATGACGGATGATGGATGACGGATGACGAACGGATGACGGATGACGGATGACGGATGACCGATGACGGATGACGGATGACCGATGACGGATGACCGATGACGGATGACCGATGACGGATGAC
>JBBPIG010000004.1:77810-80089 GCA_038040445.1 Acidobacteriota bacterium
GATGACGGATGACCGATGACGGATGACCGATGACGGATGACCGATGACGGATGACGGATGACCGATGACGGACGACGGACGACCGTCACCGGTCGCTTCCCGGTCGTCGGTCCTCGGTCGCTTTCCCGGTCGTCGGTCCTCGGTCGCTTTCCCGGTCGTCGGTCCTCGGTCGCTTTCCGGTCGTCGGTCCTCGGTCGCTTTCCCGGTCCTCGGTCGCTTTCCCGGTCCTCGGTCGCTTTCCCCATCGTCGGTCCTCGGTCGCTTTCCGGTCGTCGGTCCTCGGTCGCTTTCCCCATGTGCGGTCTAGTAGCTTTCTTCGCGTATCATCCCGTCGCTCCTGAGATCAGCCGGGAAGAACTGCGCATAGTCCGCGATCACATGGACACTCGCGGACCAGACGGCTTGGGCGAGTGGTTTTCATCTGACGGCCGGGTCGGACTCGGCCATCGCCGCCTTTCGATCATCGATCTCTCCAAAGCCGCCAGCCAGCCGATGACCAACGAGGATGGAACCATCCAACTCGTATTCAACGGCGAGATCTACAACTATCAAGCCCTCCGCGAGAAGCTCATTCGTCAAGGGCACACGTTCCGCTCTCACGCCGACTCCGAAGTGCTCGTTCATCTCTACGAAGAGCGCGGAGAAGAGATGGTCCACGACCTGCGCGGCATGTTCGCGTTCGCTCTGTGGGACGCCAGGCGAAACGCGTTGCTGCTGGCGCGCGATCCCTATGGCATCAAGCCGCTTTACTACGCCGACGATGGCTGGACAGTGCGCGCCGCTTCTCAGGTTAAAGCCCTGCTCGAAGGCGAGCACGTTTCGTTGCTCCCTGAGCCCGCGGGTATCGCCGGCTTTTATCTCACCGGCAGCGTCCCCGAGCCCTTCACCATCTATCAGGAGATTCGCTCTGTCCCCGCCGGCAGCATGATGTGGGTGAATGATCACGGCGCTTCCCAGGCGAAGGCCTACTTTTCGATAGCCCAGGTATTCCACGATGCGCGAACCGAAGGCACGCGCTTAAGCGAATCCGAGCTTAAGGAGGTTGTCCACGACGCGCTGTTGGACTCGGTCCGCCATCATCTGATCGCGGACGTGCCGGTCAGCGCTTTTCTTTCAGCCGGAATCGATTCAGGCACCATTGTCGGGCTGGCTCGTGAAGCGGGCGCCGAAGACTTGAAAACCGTGACTCTGGCATTCGAGGAATATCGCAGCACTCACGACGATGAAGCGCCGCTCGCAAGAGAAGTGGCGCACCTCTACGGCACCGATCATCGCACGCGCCCGTTGGACGAGACCGAGTTTCAGAGCGAGTTGCCAACGATCCTCTCGGTGATGGATCAGCCGTCGATCGACGGGATCAATGCTTACTTCATCAGCAAAGCGGCCGCCGAGATCGGAGTGAAAGTCGCATTGTCGGGATTGGGCGGGGACGAATTGTTCAGCGGCTACCCATCATTTCGAGACTTGCCCCAATGGGTTGGTAGTTCACGGCTCGCGGCACACGTGCCGGGGCTCGGCAAGCTTACACGGGCAATACTCTCTCACCTTATACCGCGCAATAAGTCGCCGAAGATGGCCGGGATGATCGAATACGGCGGCACCTATCCGGGCGCGTATCTATTACGCCGCGGGCTTTTCATGCCCTGGGAGTTGAAGGACGTTGTGGGGGAAGAGATGGCTGCCGAGGGGCTTCGCCGTCTTGCGCCAATGCGGTTGATTGAGGCCGCGATGGATCCCGATCCCGGGACGCCATATTCGCGAGTCGCCGCGCTCGAGGCGTCTTTATACATGCGCAACCAGCTTCTGCGCGACACCGACTGGGCGAGCATGGCGCACTCGGTCGAAGTTCGAGTGCCCCTGGTCGACGCCGCTTTGCTGAAGGCTCTCGCGCCGGCTCTGTCATGTCATCCCTGGCTTGCCAACAAGATGCTGTTGTCGCAAATCGCGGAGCCGCCCTTGCCGTTGGGTGTGAGCCAGCGCAGGAAGACCGGCTTCAACGTGCCGCTCAATCAGTGGATCGAGCGAAACAACAAGCTTGATGTGTGGCGAAGACTCCCCGTGCTAACCAGGCCGGGAACGCATTGGGCCCGGCGGTGGGCGTACACGTCGGTCTCGCTGGGGATGACGCAATGAACGACGGACGACGGACGACGGACGACGGATGACGGAAGACGACCGACGACGGATGACGGAAGACGACCGACGACGGGCGACGGCTGACGGACCGTCTCCGGTCCTCGGTCTCCGGTCCTCGGTCTCCGGTCCTCGGTCTCCGGTCC